>NZ_PKGG01000106.1:0-17095 GCF_046480465.1 Arthrospira sp. PCC 8006 | reverse complement strand
GATCGCCTAATATTTCCATTCATCCCCCCACGGCTTTTGTCGCGGCTAATTTAAKGCGGATTCTACCAGATTGGAACTCTGATGATGTTTGGATAGTGATTTTTTTACAGCGATCGCAGTTCCCCTTAACCACAACTAATGATATAATTGAGCAGGAGAAAAACCGATTATGCGATCGCTTTTTAGAATTCGCCCAACCCGTAGCCCAACAACTTAATTCCCAGGGATGGATGACCGATATTATCTACCCTCCCAGCGGTTATCCGTTGCTGTCGAAACCCGGAGAAATCCACCATAGTGATGCTTTAACTGTCGCGACATCCTTAAACCTTTCTCTGCAAAAGGGACCCTGTACCATCGTAATTCATCCCCAATGGGGAACCGCCGTTTATCCCAGTGTGTTGATATCCTCTGCGCCGCCAGATGAAATCAACAAAGCTATCGATTTTGCTGGCTATCGCGTCGCCCCAACTCATAAACCCCACAGGTAACCGCCGCAATGACTCCCACACTGATAGACCAAGAAGGTCCCAACCCCAATTCAACTCCCCAATTCAATAATCCCCCCACCATTAGAAACGGTACAACGCTGAAKATAGAAGCAAAAAAAATATTTCCCGACTCCCTGCTAGTGCGCGTTTCCTCAAATTGTTCATCTGACCCATAAAAGGGACGTTCAGCCCAATCTAGCCACCCCGTGAGTTTTTCCATGAGTAATTCACTGAGGGGGGAAAACCCCAAACTTAATGCCAGCGACCATAACGCCGTCCCAGCCATAGCCGTTGTATTCAACGGGAACCAACCCAGAAATATCGATATAACAGGGGTTTCCATCGCCCATGAAAAATAATCAGTTAACATTATGTTCTGTTTATGCCTAATGGTGGCAGAATATCAAATGTGTGCTATACGGGAATTGATTTAAATATAACCCTTGTGGGTGCATCCGGTAATTCATTAATAGATTTTGGTGATTGAGGAATCAATAATCATGGCAAAACTCAACCCCCTGCAAGTTTTCAAGCGTCCGACCCTTCTGAAACGAATGCTATGGGTTCTGGTAGGTTTCGTGTGTCTGACTCTAATTCCTTGGGGGGGACAACAGTTAGATATAGGTGCAACTAAGGCATCAGCCTCCCAAGTAGCGGTAGGGGTCGATTGGGGTAATGCTTCTTTTCCGGTGGAAAATTTCCAGCAGTATACATCACCTTTTGGCTATCGTGCTGGTGGGTTTCACTATGGTTTAGACTTAGCCGCACCTATGGGGAGTTATATCCGCAATTGGTGGAGCGGACAGGTAGTCGAACTCTGGGAGGATAATCGCTGCGGCACGGGAATTATTATCCAGTCAGGACAGTGGGAACATATCTATTGCCACGTTCAGGGTCATGTACAAAGTAATGCTAATGGTACTTACTTTATTGACCGTGGCGGCGGTCTGGAACTTCGCAAAGGTCAAATTGTGGCAGCCGGGACTAGAATTGCGCGGGTTGGGATGACCGGGAGAACTACCGGACCTCACTTGCACTGGGGACTCAAGTATAGTAATCGGTGGGTTGATCCGGCCCGTGTTCTGATTGCTATGTATCATCAACAAAACCAGCGTTTGTCTCAACGTTGAACAAATAGCTGGTTAGGTTTTGTGGGGCGCGGAGTATAGGTTCATACTGTGCGCCCGGTTGTTTTGTTTTTTGTGGTCTTAGTTAGGATTGCTAACAGAGGTCAATTTAGCCCTGGGAAAGTAGATCAATGGATACCCGTTCCGATGGACTGCTTTGGGAAAAGGTGGGCAATTCTACGGAATTCTGACGCAATGCTGCTACTGGGTTAGTGGCGTTGCAGGCGTAGGTGTTGTCAGTATCGCCGTGGGCGAGGAAATTACAAGGTTGACTTGGGTTGGACTGTTGCCAAGTACACTCAAGGGCTGCATAGTAAGCATCCTCATTTCGGCTTTTCAGACATCTCGCCCAGGCTTCAGGATCGTAACCTGAACCGATACATTGGAGACTGAGACCTAAACCAATGGCTTTTAAGGCGCAGTCGGCATTCACACTACAGCCGTTTTTGTGGAAGACACCGAAGCTGTCTCTGTTGATTTCTTGTTTACCGCCAGTGTGCAAGCCATCCATTTGGCCAGGATCATTAAGTAAATCTTCGGTGGTAATTCCTAGGATATCTGCTACATCATAGACAAAATCTGTTTGGTCATCATTGAGGACTTCGCCATTAAAGATTAATTCCTCATCTGGTTCTTCTGGTGGCATTGCCCAAGGGGGAAAGGCGGCGGCGGGAGAAACACTCCAGCCTACTACCAAGAAAGAGACGGTGCCGATGGTTGTTAGTAATTTTTTCATAGTTAGTTATAATTTAGAATCAGTTGGTGAGCAAATTTAACAGTGAATAGCGGGGGTCTGAATCCATCAACAAATCAAGACAATTCTGGGTTGCTGAAGTTGCTTAACTTTCCTCCAGCATACCCAAATATAGGTGTTGATGTCAATATTTGTTATGTAAAGATGTTGTAAAATCAGAGAAAATTATGTAAAGGTGTTTGGGGGTAAGTGTCTACTTAAAATTTGCTGTCAAGTCAGTATTTTCACGGAAAAAGTGGCTAGGGTTTTGGGGATAAAGGGGAAGCCGGCAATCAATATTGAGCGGAAAAATGGTGGCGAGACGGTGGTTTTGAGGTAATATCATAGCGAGTTCAGGGTGAAGGTAGCTCAGGATAGAATGGGAGAGTCTCAGTAAAAATACGGAAAGTGATAGTGTTATGAAAGGAACAACTCGAAATCAAATCCCGTCCCAGGCTGCTGGATTTTTGAGGCTGGCGGGGGTGATTTTATTCTTTTTTGCCCTAATTAACTATATTTTGCTGTTTGTGCCACCGAATTTTGGGGATCTGAGATGGCAATTGAATTTTACTACTCAGATGGTAGAACAAGGGGTGATTCCGGTGTTGGCGATCGCCTTAATGTTTTGTGCGTACGGGTTACAGGAGGTAGCTGGTCTATCACCAGAAAAGCCTAAACAGGGGTTCAACAGTCTGAAATTTTGGGTTTATGTGATTTCTGGCATTCTGGGGGTGATGTATTTAGTGCTGATTCCCCTGCACGTTGGCACTACTATAGCGGCGAGTAATGAAACGATTGAGAAAATTAATCAGGATGCAGCGACGGCCCAAGTACAGCTAGAGGAACGTCTGCAAGAACAACAAACGCAGATGTTAGCTATCTTAGGCAATCAGCAGCGCTTAGAAGATTATATCCAAGAACAACAGCTTACGGAAGCACAATTAGCCCGCCTGCAAGAATTTCAGGAAAACCCGGAAGTGTTGGGAGTCCAAAGCGATGCTATTGGCCAAGAACTGAAACGGGAAATTGAAAACCGTCGGCGAGAGGCGGAAAAGCGATCGCAACTGGGGACTTTCAAATCTAATCTGCGGGTAGGCTTAGGTAGCTTACTGCTGGCTAGTTGCTATTTGACTATCGCCTGGAGTGGCTTAATCAACAAACGCAGTCGCAAAAAAGCGGTTTAAATGGTCAAATTTGCTGGGCTTCATTGGTCAGGGCTTCCTTGACTCTTTCTAACTCGGCTTGAATCTGAGTATAAAATGATTCCGCCGATGGTTGAGGAATGGGGACACCTGCATCTACTCCTTGACGGCCCATAATTTCTAGTTGCAGACATAATTCCGATAAACCAAAAGCGCCCAAAGTGCCACTGATGGATTTAAGGGAATGGGCTGCCTGTTTTAAGGCGATCGGATCATTTTTTTGGAGGGCTATTTGAATAGTTTTGAGAAGTTCGGGGGCACTTTCGATGTACATTTCGGCTATTTCTTCTAAGGCTTCTATCTCTCGCAGTCCTTGTAAAACAGTGGGATCAAGAATGGGGGAAGATTTGTGATCATCGCTGGTATTGGCATATACTGAGGATACAATGACATCGCAGGTGATGGGGCGACAGTTGCTGAGAACTTTAACTAATTGTTCCATACGGATAGGTTTGCTGATATAGTCGTCCATTCCTGCTGCTATACATTCAGCCCGATCGCTTTCCATGGCATTGGCTGTAACGGCGATAATACGAGGGCGTGGGGAGTAGGGGTTGTCATTGCTATCATAGCGTTTTTTAATCTGTCGGGCTGCCTCTAAGCCATCCATAATGGGCATCTGCATATCCATTAAAATGACATCATAGGGCTGTCTTTCTAGGGCTTCGAGAACTTCTAAACCATTCCCGGCGACATCAGCCCTATATCCCATTCTTTGCAGAATTTGTAGGGCGACTTTTTGGTTAACTAGGTGATCCTCGGCTAATAAAATCCGCAGGGGGAGTTTTTCTGCTAGTAGGGGAATATCTTGGGGCGATCGCATTTGGTTGCGACTCCAATTTTTAATCTGTAGAGGTTCCCCACACAGGACGTTAATCAGAATATTGTATAGGGGTGATTGTTTAATGGGTTTATTGAGAAAGGCGACAAAATCTCGATGATCGGTGGGGTTAAAATTTTGTTGACCGACGGAAATTAACATGACTAAGGGGAGGTCAACGCCGGCTGAAGTTTGTCGGACTTGGGTGGCAAAATTGAACCCGTCTAAATTGGCGATTTCCATTTCCACAATGGCGATATCAAAGGTTTTACCTTGTTTTAACCAGGCGATCGCTTCTGTGGGGCTGTCGGTATCTTCTACCACTAAACCCCAGCATTGAACTTGCTTGGTCAAAATTTGGCGATTGGTGGGGTGAGAGTCAATAATTAATAGTCGTTTTCCGGCTAATTCATCAGCATGATTCCACTGTGGTAATAAATTCTGGCTACTCTGAACTACTATGGAAAAATAGAATGTAGATCCCTGTGTGGGAGTATCTTTATTTATCTGCCAATTTTCTGGGGGATGACCACCGATCGCATCACCACTGACTACCCACATTTTACCCCCCATCATTTCGGCCAGTCGCTGACTAATAGCTAGACCTAATCCTGTCCCGCCATATTGTCGATTCGTGGAAGCATCAACCTGACTAAAGGACTTAAATAAACGATTCATGCGATCGACCGGAATACCAATACCTGTATCCGACACTGCTACCTCAATTTGATAGTGGGTAGAATACATAGATTTTGCAGTCAATTCTAAATCCGAAAACAGTGGTTTTGCTGACACTGATACCAACACTTCACCCCGGGCGGTAAACTTAACGGCGTTGCTGAGTAAATTCACTAAAATTTGCCTAACTCTTGCCATATCTCCCACCACTTCATTGGGGGTATAAGCATCAATGAAATATCCCAATTCTAGGGATTTACTCGCGGCTTTGGTCGCCAATAAGTCCAGGGATTCTTCAAGACAAGTGCGTAAACTAAAGGGGAAGGCTTCTAGGTCTAATTTTCCTGATTCTATTTTGGAGAAATCTAGGATATCATTAATTAAAGAAAGTAGGGCATCACTACTGCTGCGAATGGTTTCGACAAAATCCTGTTGAACTAGACTTAAAGGAGTATCTAATAACAATCCGGTCATCCCAATTACTGCATTCATGGGAGTCCTAATTTCATGGCTCATAGTGGCTAAAAATTCACTTTTGGCACGAGTGGCTGCGAGAGCCTCATCCCTGGCTTCACTCAATTCTTGGGCGGTTTGCTGTCGTTCTATTTCACTACCTATCCACTGCGACATGAGTTTTAATAGTTCTTGGTCAACGGCTCTAAATGGCTCATTTAAAGGGTTTTGACTCCAAAAACAAAGAGTTCCATAAACCTGACCATAGACTTTAATAGGAATAGCCATATATGCCTCAATTTGCCAGCAATTTTCATCGGCATAAGAGGGGAATCCGGAGACTAACACTGATTCAAAAATCAGGGGGTTTTCAGCCTTTAATGTCGCCAAAATCAACGGATTATTTAAATCAAAATTATCCCCAAATGACCAGCTATTATTATGGTCAATTCCTGCCATAATTTGGGCGGAAGGCTGGGGGGTGTCTAGGTTCAATATCTGGTTAATTATACCGACTTCTAAGTGGAATTTATCACAGCCCAACTTGAGGATTTGCTGGAGTTGTTCTTGCCAGTCTAAATGACGAGATGAGGTGATTTGATAAAGACTCCTAATTGAGGCTTCGCTGTCTTGTAGTTCCTGTTCCCGCTGTTTGCGATCGCTAATATCTCTGGAGACACCCAGAATTTCTTGGACTCTCCCGGTTTCGGGATGATAAATGGCGCGACTGGTGGTTTCAAACCAAATATATTCGCCGTTTTTGTGGCGGATACGATAGGTTAGAGTATAGGATACTTTTTGACTTAAAACAATTTCTAATGTCTTGCTGAGTGTGTTAAGGTCATCTGGGTGAAAAAATTTACTGGGGTGTTGACCAATTAAACTTTCCGGCTCATATCCTAATAGCAACGAACAGGCGGGGGAGGCGTAGCGGATCAAACCTCGGCGAGAGTGATGAGTAATTAAATCGGTGGAATATTCCGCCATTAGCCGATATCTTTCTTCACTATCCTGGCTTTGAATGTTAGCTTGTTCTAAGGCTTCTAACATTTGATTAATGGTTTTTCCTAAGCTGGATAGTTCATCTTCCCCTGGGGGTACTGTTAGCCGTAGGGATGGATCGCGACTTTGGCCGATTTGATTAATTTTGTAGGTGAGGTCTAAGAGTCTGGCTAAAATCAGTTTTTCAAATACCAGTATGGTAATTGCACTTAAAATTATGCCGATCAAAAATAGGGAAAATGTTAGATAAATTAGGCTGGTGCGACCTTGGCGGAAAATGGGGCGATCGCTTTTGATTTGCAGGTTGAGAATCGGTCGATTATAAATGTCTAGGAGGGGAATAGACCCTAGAATAGTGGAAGTGTCTACGGGTTGAACTCTGATGGGGTCTTCGGTATTGATGATCTCTTGGGTTTGTTGGGGGTCTAGAGGACTCCAAGGGGTGATTTCTAAGGAAAGTTGGGTAATTTGAGTTAGGCGATCTATTTCTTTAGCATCAAGATAGCGACCTACTACTAGGGTTCCTCGGCTTGGTCCACGGGCAATACTGGTAAGAATGGGACGGGCCGATAGCAGCAATGGGCCTTCTGGTAACATGACGATCCCTATTGTGGGACAGGGGATTTCCTCTTCTTTCTCAAAACAAGACCGGGAGGGGTTGGAAAATGACAGACTGACTGATTTTAGGTGGGGGGAGAGACTGGGAGGAATGGCGGTTTCGGTTTGGTTGTTGATGTCGAAACCTTTGCTGAAGACGATTTGACCTTGGCTATCTATCAGAATGAAGAGATTTAGCCTCAGATCCATAAACATAGTGTTAGCTAGGTTAGATCGCACATATCGGCTATTTTGTTGATTGATAAAGGCATAGGTATCATCCCATTTGGCTTGATCTTGAGCGATCGTATCTAAATTAGCCAGGTCATCCTCTAAGGCTTTAATTACCCGGACTACATCCTGATGCACCGACTCAATCTCCAGATTACGGAAATTCTGAATCAGGATACAGGATGCTGTTGTATACAACACCACAATTAGGCTAATTAGTGCTGCGCCAATAATGAGCAATGTCTTCTTGTGCAATTTCATAATCTTCCTCCGAGAAACCCCATCCCCTTGTGGGTGGGGAGGGATAGGAACAGCAATTGATATAGAGTGGGCGGGACCCCCAAAAGTGCATCATTCAAAAGCCATTTGAGTGCCATGGGTATTGTGCAAAGTCAGTTCTGCTATTTCTCCCTCGCCAACCACTGGTTTAAAGTAATACAACCATCACTTCCCCTACTAACATACAATCCTGTTGCTTTCTGGGTAATTCCCCTCCGTTGTCCCAAGACTCCCTGGAGTAAGTCTGGTTGGCTTGAAAAAAATCTTTAACCATAAGGTTTGACAGTTAGGAACTAGCGACCCATTCCCAGGTAAGAACTTCAACCCTTGCTCCCAAGGTAGACCCGGAAAGTCTCTCGAATGTTCCACCCAGGTCTGTCAACTAAACTCACTTAGGTTTGTGGCTGTGGTCAGCCTGATCCCTTTGTGGGGGGTTATTGACGGCGTTTTGCCTTGATGATGCTTCTACGAAACAACTGGGATGAGTAAATAAAGTTAGCACCCAACCACCCGGAAAGGCTTGGTTATTTGTAACCTGACATCAAAATAGAGACTAATAAACCCATAATCTGTTGATCCAACTTAAAACTAAGGTAGATACTTTGATTGTAGCCTAGGTTGTTGGTAAAGTTGGCTAATTACATCCATAGCCAGTTATAGCCTTGTAGGAAGCCCTGGGGTTGAGAAATTGTCTCTGATCCGTTGATGGGTGCTTCTAGGCTTGAAAGGGATTTTCAAAATTAGGATAACGTTGATCAATTTGGTGGGCTTTTTTGGTGAACCAATTAAACAAGAGGTTAAATAGTTGAATTTGCCTCAAAACTTTCTGTGGATCAGATAGGTGAGTGGTCGGCAAAGTCTGTCCGATTTCCTTCAAGACTAAACCCAAGGGAATCTTGATTTCCTCTTGTAGTTTTAGACACCGGGTAAATAGGGGCGCATAAGCAGAAATCAACGAACCTACACCGCCTCGCGCTTGGCCCCATCCGATATAATATAGCCCTTTATAATCATCTAAAAATGCTCCCCCATAACACTGTACAGTCGCTCCCTTGACTCTTTGTAATTCGGGAGGAAGAAAGGGATAGGAAACATGATAGCCTGTGCCACAAACTATTAAATCAAAGGCTTCTCGGGTGCGATCGCTAAATTCTACATCCGAACCGTCTAATTTATCGACGGCGGGTTTGGGGGTGATTTTACCATGTTTGATATAGTAGGGTACTTCATTATTTAAGGTGGGGTGTTTATCGAAAATCCGATATTTTGGTTTGGGTAAACCATAGTTTTCATGACTGCCAAAAGTTAGCTTGATTATACCATAAGATATTAATCTTTGCAAGGCTTCAGGCATCCACCAACGAATTAAATCCGATAGGGGAACCCCAGCAAAGGTTTTGGGAATAAACCACACAGACTCCCGCAGGCTTAACACCGATTTTTGACCGACTCTGGCGGCTTCGGCTGCTAGGTCACAGGCGGAGTTACCACCACCAATTATTAAAACCCGTTTACCCCGGAGTTGGTCGGGATTTTTGTAGTCTTTAGAATGGATGATTTCACCGTTGAATTTTCCGTTAAATTCGGGAAATCTTTTGCACCAATGATGACCATTACATATAATCACCCCTTTATAAATTCGCTTTTCTCCATTATCAAAGCTGACTAACCAGAGATTATTGGCGATAGGATTAACTAGGGTAACGGTGCGTTTTAGTTCAATGTTGGGGCGCAGATTAAAAGCATCAGCAAAATGGTTTAAGTAGTCTCGCATTTGTTTGGCACTAGGAAAATCTGGATAATCATTCGGCATCGGAAAATGAGTAAATTGGGTGATTTTCTTGGAGGAAATAATATGGGCGGTTTCATAGACACCATGATACCAATTACCACCAATATCATCACTAGCATCTACTTGATCATAGGTAATTTTAGCAGCTTTTAAACCTTCGGCTATACCTAATCCGACAAATCCGGCTCCGATAATTAAATATTTGTCGGCAGTTTCCGGGTTGTTTTTTAATGTTGTAAAAGTCATATTTTGGGATTTTTCACAAGTTTTTTATCAGCTAAAACCGAGATTTTATTTAATAAAAACGGTGTATAGCGCTTGAGTAAATGAATTAAATTTGCCGGGGAGTCTGGAAATACATGGAGTTGATTAGATTTAATCCCTCGTAAGGTCGCTTTCATGACCTGCTGAGGGTCGGTTAACCAAGCCTCTGGTAAACCTTGATAATTAGTGGCTAGGGTTCCATATTTTTCGGCATCTAAAATTGGGGTGCGACTAAAAAATGGGTAGACAGCAGTTACTTTGACATTATAGGATTTTACCTCATCAAAGAGTCCCTCACTAAAGCCTCGTAAGCCAAATTTACTGGCGCAATAGTGGGTTAAACCAGCTTTGCCACTCCAACCAGCTACGGAGGAAATATTGACGATATGACCTTGGCGGCGGCTAATCATATCCCCTACAAATAGACTGCTTAAACGCATGGGTGCGATCAGGTTAACTTCCATGAGAGTTTCCCATTTTTCTGGGGGTGTTTCGTCCATACGACCATAGATGGCTAGTCCGGCATTATTGATTAAAATATCGATGGGAATTTCTAGGCTTTGGACTTGATTAAATAGGGTTTCGCATCCCTCACGGTTCGATAAATCAGCTTCAAAACAGGCGAGGATTTCTCCGGTTTTAATCTCCTGTTTAATTAGTTGTGCTTGGTGGCTGAGAGTCGGTTGATGGCGATCGCTTAAAATTAAACGGCTACCTGCTGCTAATAATTGGCGGGTGAGTTGTTGACCAAATCCGCCAGTGGCTCCCGTTAAAACAACTGTGGCATTTTCTAATTTAGTCATGGTTAAATTTTCGGAGATTTTAGCATGGTTGATAATAGCACAGACCAGGGAATATTTACATTAGGAATTAGTGATGCGGATTTTTGCAGTTGCGGCCATTTCATGGAGAGTAAAAAACGCAGCGATCGCAGAGAAACTGGACGATTACCATTTTCATCTACTAGATTATACTCTTGAGCCCGTTCGGCGACAATTTGCAGGCGACCACTGCGACGCATAATATTAGGATCGGCTGCTAATGCTGCAATAACTCTCCCTGTTAATAGGGGTGTCTCCCAATTATAGCGGTCAACAAGCGATCGTATTGCTGGATCATCTGTGGTGACACTAGAGGCTTCTATTTCCGTGGCGACCCGAGACATATGTTCTGTGTTAACAATTCCTGGCCAAACGGCAACGGAAGCGACATTATAGGGTTGAAGTTCAGTCGCAAAATCCGCAGCTAGGCGATCGCAGGCAGATTTTCCAATCCCATAAACCGCACTAAAAAGATAGGAAAATCCCCCCCAAGATGAAATAGTACAGATTAAACCTTGACGACGTTTAACCATCATTATAGCTGCTAAAACCGCCGCCACATAATGACTGCGTAAGCCTACATTATTAATCTCATCCCAAACTTGCGGTTCACTTTCCCAAAAGGGTTTACCCTGCATTTCTGTTAAAGTTCGTACTCCCGCGTAGGCGTTATTTACCAATAAATCAAGTTGTCCCTGTTGTTCTTGGTCAATGCGATTAAAAAGTAATTCAACCTGTTGATCATCACTGTGATCAACCGGAATCGCGATACATTTACCCCCGGCTTTTTCCACCGCTAACTGAGTTTCTGCTAAACTGCCTCCGACGGCATCATTGGCTTGCGATAGGCTGCGACCTGTGATATAAACAGTAGCCCCAGCTTCCCCTAAACCAATGGCAATTCCTTTACCTAATCCTCTGGATGCGCCCGTGACTAAAGCGACTTTACCTGTTAATTGGCTCATGTTTGATTAGTGCTATAATTAAATGATTTTGGTCGGGGTAATTAATTAATAACTACCCCTTTCTGGTAAAATTTACGCGGCGGCTTTGATGATTTCATCGTCCGTGGAAAAGTCTACCTCCCCTTGATTGCTATTGATTATATAATCATTTTGGAAGGAATCTTTTAATCCAGAAATGAGATCATATTTGGGTTGCCAATTGAGTTGATTTATGGCTTTGTGAACATCGGCGAAGAAATGCTGAACTCGCAGGGGAAATGCTTTGCGTTTCCCGAAATCAAACTTTTTGGGGTCATAATGAATTAATTGCAGGTCATCTGGGGACTGACCCGCAGCGATCGCACAGGCTTTAGCTAAACCATCAAAGGTGACAAAGCGATCGCCTGAGATATTATAAATTTGACCAATAGCCGTTTGATTTCCTAATACTGCTACCATCGCATTCGCTAAGTCTTCCACATGACCTAATTGGGTAATGTGCATTCCATTACCGGGAACAGGAATCGGACGTTTAGCAACAATGCGATCGAAAAACCAGGACTCTAAGGGGTTATAATTTTGCGGTCCGTAGATGTAAGTTGGTCGAATTGATGTCCAAGGAATTCCCACTTTTTGCAAGTAGGTTTCCGTTTCATATTTCCCTAAATGGCGACTTTTTGGATCGGTGGGATCTCCTTCAATATGAGGCATTTGATCAGACTTGAGATAGACTCCGGCTGAACTCATATAAACAAAGTGTTTCACCTGACCATTAAATAAATCTGCTAAGGGTTGGGTATCACTTAATTGGCGACCATTATTGTCAAAAATGACATCAAAGGTTTCACCGGATAGCTTTTCCTGCAGTTGTTGGCTATCAGTGCGATCGCCATGAATTTGTTTAATTCCTTCTACCGGACTCGGTTTATTTCCCCGATTAAATAACACCACTTCATGACCCTGGCTGACTAAAATTTTCGTGAGATAAACCCCGATAAACCTAGTACCACCCATGATTAAAATTCGCATTTTATCCATCTCCTAATGATTGATTTTTATGGTTGAGAGTAAACTGGTCACGATAGTTGACTAATGTCTAGCCAGAAACCATAATACCATGGGGTTATACAACTTCTAACTAAAGTGGTAGGAATAGATCCCAATGGTCACTAAAT
This sequence comes from Arthrospira sp. PCC 8006, assembly GCF_046480465.1. Classification (NCBI taxonomy): domain Bacteria; kingdom Bacillati; phylum Cyanobacteriota; class Cyanophyceae; order Oscillatoriales; family Microcoleaceae; genus Arthrospira; species Arthrospira sp. PCC 8006. Next base: position 4,486 of record NZ_PKGG01000106.1, on the reverse strand, counting down.
TAATCTTATATGATTCTGGGTATTGATACCAACAAGTTATACAATAGCACAATTAGCCGATGACCAGACCCTATCCAAAAGCGATTTTAGCAGTTACTACAGTTTTCAAGCTATACTGACAACAGTTGAAATTCAAAGTTGTCAGGTAGTTAATTCCATGTTGGCTTTCTATCTTCGCCGTTTTCAGAGACAACTCAAGCGGATATTCAGTAACATTTCACTCCGCACTATTTTAGTAGTACCGTTTTTGCTACAAGTAGCATTAACTGTCGGTTTAGTTGGTTATTTTTCTTTTCGCAATGGCGAAGCAGCCGTGCGAGATTTAGCATTTCAACTGCGCCAGGAATTAACTGCTCGCATTGACCAGCAATTACAAGCATATATTAGAATACCTCATCAGATTAACAAGTTAAATGCTGATAGTTTTTCTCATGGTCAAATTGATTTTTATACTGGGGATAGAATTAATGTTTTGTTGCAACAGATTAAAAATGCACCTTATATTAATGCCGTTTATTGTGCTGAACAAGAAACCGGAAATTTTATCGGTGTAAGTTGGAGTGATGAAGGGTCATTTTTTGAGTTAATGATTAGGAATGATCAAACCAATGGAAATATGCACTTATACGGTATTGATGTCCGTGGCGATCGCCTTTATTTTCTTCGGGATGCTGGACTCTATGAACCTCGTCAACGTCCCTGGTATCGATCCGCACAAGCCACAGGAAAGTCCGTATGGAGTGATATATATTTAGATTTTACCACACAATTACCCACCATTACCGCCAGTTTATCTACTTATGATCCTTGGGGAAATCGTTTTATTGGGGTATGCGGAACTGATATTTTACTGTCTGAAGAACTTAGGCACTTTTTGCAAAATTTAGGAATTGGCAAAACTGGAGAAGCATTTATTATGGAGCGTTCAGGTCTGCTAGTTTCCAGTTCAACTAATGATAGCATGATCCGTAAAATTGGTGATAATATCCAAATTCGTCAAGCCACAGACAGTGAAAATATATTAGTCCGAGAAAGCGCCAAATATTTAACTGACCATATTTTAAACTTTCACACAATTGAGCAACCCAAACAATTCGATTTTAAAATTAAAGGCGAACGGCAATTTGTGCAAATTTTACCCTTTGATGATGGACATGGCTTAGACTGGTTAATTTTGTTAGTAGTTCCCGAAGATGATTTTATGGCTACTATTAATGCCAGCAAACGCACTACAATTTTACTGTGTATTTTAGCTTTAATATTCCCGACAATTTTTAGCATTATGATAGCTAGATGGATTAGTCTTCCTATCTCCAACTTGAGTGCGGCAAGTCAGGCGATCGCTCAAGGAAAATTACAGCAAAAAGTTCATTCTAATGGCATTAAAGAACTCAGGATTTTAGCCAAGTCTTTTAACATGATGACTCAACAGGTGCAAGATGCTTTTACCGCCTTAGAAAAACGGGTAGAGGAGCGGACGTTTGAACTCCGATATGAAAAAGATAAATCTGAAAAACTATTATTAAATATCTTGCCAAAAGCTATTGCTGATCAACTCAAAAATGAACAAACAACCATTGCTTGCTCTATGGAAAATGTGACTATTTTATTTGCAGATATTGTCGGATTTACTCCTTTATCTGCTCGCATTCCTCCCATTCAGTTGGTGGAATTGCTAAATCAGATGTTTTCCCGATTTGATGAATTAGCAGATAAGTATAGTTTAGAAAAAATCAAGACTATTGGTGACGCTTATATGGTAGTGGGAGGCTTACCAATTCCCCGGGATGACCATGCAGAAGCGATCGCCAATATGGCTTTAGAAATGCAGCAAATTATGGATGATTTTAAGACTTGTCCAATCTTGGGTAATATTTCAGGTTGCGAACATTTTCAAATTCGGATTGGTATTAATACTGGTTCCGTGGTAGCCGGAGTAATTGGTATTAAAAAATTCTCCTATGATTTATGGGGAAATGCCGTTAACATTGCTTCCCGCATGGAATCATCAGGAAAACCCGGATATATTCAGGTGACAGACATCACCTATGAACGCCTGAAATATCGTTATAAATTTCAGCCCAGAGGCACAATTAATGTTAAAGGAAAAGGCAATATGACCACCTATTGGCTATTAGGTAAAATTTAGACAATCGCAAACTTTTATTAATCTCAATGTTTATCTGCATTCACAATATGATATAATCTCAATTACTATTGGAGAATTATCAAATGATTGCCACACCCAATTTTGTCAATTTATCCCCAGATGATTACCTAGAAATAGAAGCAAACAGTTCTATAAAGCATGAATATATTGATGGGGAAGTCTACGCTATGGCGGGTGCAACTGATACTCATGTTACTATTGCTGGAAATATATTTGCCCTACTTCGCGCCCAGGTCAGAGGTTCTAGTTGTCGGGTGTATATATCAGATATGAAAGTCCGTATTCAAAAAGCAAAWGGTGAGCGTTTTTACTATCCCGATATTCTCGTAACCTGTGACCCTCGTGATAGAGATACACCCACYTATAAACAATTTCCTAAACTTATCATTGAGGTATTGTCAGACTCCACAGAAGCCTTTGATAGGGGTGATAAATTTATGGACTATCAAAGTATTGATAGCCTACAGGAATATATATTAATTAATACCCGTCATCCTCGCTTAGAGATTTTTCGCCGCCAGGATGACAGTTGGCTATTTAATACTTATAGTTTATCTGAGGATACAGAGTACTCCACTTTTCATATTGTTAGCCTGGATTTTACCGAAAAAATTGCCACAATTTACGAAGATGTTAACTTTAACTTACCCGAAAACTAAGTTCCTATTTCTAAAATAACGGGTGCATGATCACTCGGTTTTGGTTGGGTTCTGGGTTCAGTGTCAATGTAACAGGCGATCGCATTTTGATAGAGTCCAGGACTTAGATAATGGTGATCAATTCTCCAGCCTCGGTTGCGGGTAAATGAGGCGGCGCGGTAGTCCCACCAGGTAAAATGTCCGCCGTCTTGGGTAAACTTACGAAAGCCGTCTGCTAAACCCAAATTAGCGATCGCATCTAAGGCTTGACGTTCCGCCGCCGATGCCATAATATGATTTTCCCGGTTTTGAGGATTATAAATATCCCGATCTTCTGGCGCAATATTAAAATCACCACAAATACACAGATGAGGATATTTTATTAACATCTGTTGTAGATAATCCCGTAATCGGTTTAACCACCGTAACTTATACTCATATTTATCACTTCCGACACTCGACCCATTCGGGATATAAACATTGACAATACAGATATCATCAATCACCCCAGCAATTACCCGTTTTTGGTCGTCCAAATCCCCCACCTTGTCGGCACTCAAAATAGGGGTAAATCCCATGATTATAGACTCGATATTTAAGCGACTAAAAATTGCCACCCCATTATAGGCTTTTTGACCATAAATATAGACATGATAGCCCAATTCTTCAAAAGGCGATCGCGGAAAATCTTGATCAATAACCTTAGTTTCCTGTAAGCACAAAACATCAATATCCTGACCTTGTAACCAGCCCAAAACTTGGTCTTGTCGAGTCCGAATTGAATTCACATTCCAGGTAGCAATTTTCATATCTTAATCAGGGAATCAAACAGGCTTTTTGATTATAGCAAAACTTATGTCAATTTACAAATAAGCCAGCACAGTTAAATTAGCGACTCCCTTTTGAGATTTAATGACCCATACAGAGGCGATCGCGAGATAGTTGCTATTGGTGCAAGATATCAGTAATATTTTAAGATAGCTGTTCTTATTTTTTTGAGGTACAAAAACTGGATTCGCATCTTTCTACCTGCGTCATTCGACCCTGTGGCTTAAAGCTATTTCGACAGGTTAGCCCATCCTATAAACTGAGGCAAAAATCACAGATTAATTATATGTTATATCTACCATATTAACCAAGCATCCAGCCAAAATGGAAGATTACCAAGCCGCTTTTTTACAGCGTCATAAGGATACCAAAATTCTTGACTCCTCTACCAGAAAACTAGCAGCAATGCACTTTGGTGGTGTGACAATAGAATGCCTGCTAAAATCAATAATATTCGCTTCATTACCCAAAAGTGCAAGCCGAGAATGGAAAACCGACTCTAACAATCCTGGTCATACAATTACTAATCCAGGACATAGTTTGCACGACGCATTAAAGCGGCATAATCGGCTGTATAGCAGGGTTCAAAAATTTCCCCAGGTCATGAAATGGCTGGCAACAGTTGAAACCCCAAATCAACATTTTATAGATATGCGTTATTATGGCAATGAACCTAATGACCAAGACTATAAGCAGTGGCTAGATGCTTATAATCGTCTCATAGATTGGCTACAAAAACAAGCTACTCAACTTTAAAGAGGGAGATATGCAGGAAACCTGGCAAATATCACTTAAAAGACAGCTTACGGACATTTATGTGCAAAGTTCGCAAGCATGGACTGACATAAAT
>NZ_PKGG01000235.1:0-7556 GCF_046480465.1 Arthrospira sp. PCC 8006 | reverse complement strand
CTCGAAATTAATGACTTGATGAATTTCTGGTCTCCCCGGTGTGTCAGTACCATCTATTATCAACCTACTGATAAAGGCATCTAACCCACCATTATTGGTTTGTCCATCTAGGTCGCCCGAAGTCCAGCCCGCCACATAAATCGACCCATCACTACCCGTGGTCAGGGCTGATGCCTCCTCAGTCCTATGGGTTCCCAACAGGCGCGTCCAGTCTTTAGTGCCATCAGGCTGGAACCTGCTGATAAAGGCATCAGGAAGACCACTATTGGTTTGTCCATCTAGGTCGCCCGCAGTATAGCCGGCCACATAAATCGAGCCATCACTACCGGTGGTCAGGGCTGATGCCTCCTCAGTCCTAGGGGTTCCCAACAGGCGAGTCCAGTCTTGAGTGCCATCAGGCTGGAACCTTGTGATAAAGGCATCATAAAGACCACTATTGGTTTGTCCGCCTAGGTCGCCATAAGTATAGCCCGCCACATAAATCGAGCCATCACTACCGGTGGTCAGGGCATTAGCCTTGTCCTCCTCACTGGTTCCCAAAAGGCGCGTCCACCCGAACTCTGGCGGCGCGGACATCTGTACTGCTACTGGGTCTCCTTCTACCCCACTTAATCCCAGTGGGGGCATGAAATTCTGAGAATCTGATGATTCAAAAATATGGAATATTTCGCTAGTATTGTTCATTAGGATATCCCCCTGCAATAGAGCCATGGGAATTTCATACCTGATTGGTATTTACATGGCTAACCACAATTATACTTGGCTCCCCATATAACCTCCCACGGGACTTGTGGAAAAAATGCGATCGCACCCTTTCCCAGMACTCCATCAANCCCGCCCCCAATCACCAGTTTAGGCAATCCTAAAAACATTCTAAAAATCTCAGTTTTTCTATTGACAAATACCGGAACTTGACCTACCATTAAAGAATGGGAATCCGTGCCGACATATATATGGGTTTATCCAGATAGTCAATCCATCAACAATAGTAGGTTGGGTGCAACTCAACCCCCTGTCAATTTGACTGGTTGATAAAACCATCGTGGCGTTGGGTTTCGCTGCGCTACACCCAACCTACTTCTGGGAAAATGTGAAGACATATATATGGGTTGATTCAGATAGTCAATCCATCAACAATAGTAGGTTGGGTGCAACTCAACCCCCTGTCAATTTGACTGGTTGATAAAACCATCGTGGCGTTGGGTTTCGCTGCGCTACACCCAACCTACTTCTGGGAAAATGTGAAGACATATATATGGGTTTGGGGAGGGGTTCAGTCTCCCCAGGTAAAATCACCAGACGGAGAGACCGAATCAACTACCTAAGACCAATTCTTTTTAGCGGGTTTAATTTGAGGGACTCCCAATCGAAAATCTGTAGGTGCGACTGGTTCAATGTCCGGGTCAAAACCACCTACTTGATTAGTCATCAGTATCCATAAATCAGCCCCCAATTGCAGGAAAATCATCGCTATTTGGTCATGAACCCAACGAGGTAGAAGAGTCCGCCAACTAGACAAAGCTTTAATCAGAGTATCGCCGGGATTTTCCACAGTCAAATCACCCAATTTGGGCGCATTAAATCGCCAGTCTGGGCGTACCTTTCCCATAGGGGTTAAATAATGTTCTAAGGTATTCAGTAAATCTGCTAACTGCTGGAAACGGAGAGTTTGCTGATGATTAGGATGTTCTCGCAACCATTTAATAATTAGGGGATTTAATTCTAACTCGGCTAAAATTTGCCGCAAAGAGGAATATAAGGCTTGGCTAGAGTCTTGACAACAGGAATTAACCGGACTAACAAAAGTATTTCCGGTTCCGTCTCCGACGCGATAACGCGCCGCCATAATATCCAATTCCTGAATAACCGCAGTTAGGGGGGAGAATTTGATGCCATCAAAATCATAATCTTCGGTGAGGGGGCTAAACTTAATTAAAGTTTGGCATAATGGTCGAACACCTAACCATCCCCATTGACGATCGCCTCCATAATGTTCCCAAGCATTCGCCCCAGAAATAATACCATCAGTATTATTAGTGTAAATTTGTCGGTACTCCATCGCAAAACGTAACTCCCCCGTCAAAGGGTCTCGTTTTACCGTAGCCACCCCAAAAGCAAAATGCCCAAAATAGATCTTCATTGACGCTAATTCCGCCTTATTTCCGCCAATACCTCCAAACAGGTGCATCATCAAAGCCCGATCGCCTTCTCGCCATTGAGAAATCGCCTGAGTATTATCTTGACCCTCATTGTGCGGAGATAATAACACATTTTTAATCTGCCCCTTTTCCGCCTTCAAATTCCCCAAATAATCACGCCTCAAGTAATCCAAGCATGGCGACAGACCATGAATCACCCGTTGAGGACTTAGGCGCAACATTTCCCTAGGTGCGATCGCCTGTACCGTAAACCGACCCTGCTTATTTCTCGCCCCATAAATATACCATCCCCCCTCATTAACCGGAGACTCTTCCACCCCCTGATTATTCAAAGAATAAACCCCATTACGATTGGGAATGACCGTCGGCATATAAACTATCTCATCATCCCCATCAAAATCCCCTGTAGACGGGTTAAAATGCCGAACTTGAAACAGGTCATTGCCCAAGTTTTTGATAAATCTCATAACCCCATAAAACCGCCCCGAAATTTGCATCGGTTCCCGTTGAATATAAACCACAGTAACACCCTCCCCAGTATCCCTAATTACCACTGGTTCAGGAAGTGCCACAATCATATCATCATCAGGTCTCGCCCCCGCCAAAGACTCCAAAGGATCCACATTKTCCCAGCCATCAAGTCGGTGAGGGTGAACCTTTCCCTGTCGTTCACTAAGGCGCGCTTGTTCCGAGAAATTAACATCCATTTTTAACAATTTCGAGTAATTTTGAACCCACTGTTCATCACTCCAGCGTAAAATTACTACCTGTCCGATGCGATGTTGATTTTCAGGGTCAGCATGATAAATTTCCAGCCGTACCCCTTTCAGGCTTTCCCGTTCATCTGGACTTGGTAAAATTAACCGACCTATCCAAGTATAATTAGGGTGATATAAATCGGGATTTAACCTTTGTTGAATCGGATAATAACCCACTTGATTAAATAACCCCTGCTTGTAGCGTTCATATTCGCTAATCGTGATAAACTTCTCCGGGTCTAATCCCGTGAGTTCCCAATTTTCACAGAGAATCCCCGTAATAATTTGCACCGTCTGTTCCAGGTGCGTCCGTCCATCAGGTAACAGCGCATCCCCCATGGGTCCATCATCGCCATTATGACCTACTGGACCCAAAGAAATAAAGATGATTCTGCCCCGTCTTTTAGCCCGATTCCAATTAGAAAGAACCGAAATCAGCCAGCGTCCTGAAAACCTAATCGGACCGATTTTTTCTACATGATCTTTTTCCCCCACCAGGTGATAGAGTCGTTCAATCACCATAGCCCCGGTATTCCCACTAATTACCCCCGCTAAAGAAATCACCTCAATGGGGGCATTAATATTGTATTTGAGGAAACTGACCGCACCCATAGACATCTGACCACCCCCACTGTAACCAATCAAAGTAATCGGTTTACCACTACCGAGGGGATAGCCAAAGCTAATTAGACTATCATAAATTACTTGAGCTAATCCTTGGTTTTGAATCGGACCATAGCGTGGGTCGGCGGCGATCGCCACAGAAACCACATTGCGGAAATTGATAATAAAAGCGATCGGGTTAGCCGGATTTTTTAGGGATATTGATTCAATAATTTGCCAAATAAACGATAGGGGACGGTCTGAGGTTAGGGGTTTATTGGTGACACTATAAGGCATGATTCCTTTGACGATGAGAATATCATCAGGTAAGGACTCAGCTATCTTGTTCAACATATTTTCAACTTGCGGGAGGTATTCATGGGAACCTTGATTGATACCGTCTAGGTACATTACATAACGGGAAATACTGTTGGGGTTCTCGATTTCTTTGACCGGGGTTCCTGTATATTTCAGGGTGCGATCGCCATACCATCCCGCCCACCAACTTAGCGCTTCTAGGGGAGTTAGGAATATCGAAAAGAATAGCGCGATCAAGCTAATAGTCGTCAGGTCGATCGCTAATTGCAAAGTTTGTTCTAACGCATTGTACCAACGACTAAACCAACCTGGGGACTGGGAGGAAATTAACACAAACACGAAAAACGCCGTTAACCCTAATGCGATTAATTTGATCGCCCGGTTGCGTTTGATAGTTTCTGGACTGTGGCGCGTCGCAGCATCCAGTATTACTTCATTACCTACATCATCGATCGTTTCTATGTTACCTGACATCACCATTTGTGTCAGTTGTTGGCGATCGGTTACTACCTCGGTTCCCGCCACTAGGTTAGTTAACTGTTGACCCAGAATCATCAACGGACTCCCGATCGTTCGTTGTAATATCTGCAATAGCACCCAGCCTAACCCTACCGACGAAAAAGTAGCCCACGTATCAAGATTGGTTACTACTTTAATCGCCGTTACTTCCGCTAGTAATGACCAAATCGACAGAAATACACCAATGGGAATGCCAAGATACGGAAGACCCACTATAAATCGTAAAATTTGCGGCGCGTAGCTTAATCCTAGGGTCGTAATCGTTGATTGCAGGTTCAGTCCGCTATTAAATATCGCATTGTGAACTAGCCAAATACTCCCAGCCCAAAACCAAAACGTGAACACAAACAAAATCGTCGCCATTCCTAAACTCAGCAAAAATCGGAAGGGTCGGACTCGGTTAATAAATAAAACAATCGATTGACCTATAGCCTGAGATAGTCCCGCCACTAACACTATTGTTAGGGCTAGTCCTCTACCTAGGGGTAGGATGTTAATTTCTACAAAAGCATCTCGGTTTAGGGACAGCGCCCCTAAGATTAGATGCCACCACTGATCAAATGCTGTTTCCATAGTGATTTATACTGCCTAGACTTAAAGCGATCGCATCATTGTGTCGTTTTTGATTGAACTCGCTATGATATCAATATTGAAATTTCTTAACTTTTGTTTACAAAATGCAATTATCCCCAGTTGGCTTTGGCAACACCAAGGCATGGCTCAAGAAGCATATACTATTTGGCAATGAACCCAACCCAGAATTGCTCGCCATTCTGACCGTGTACTTTGTACAAGGGATTTTGGGCCTCTCCCGTCTCGCCGTTAGCTTCTTCCTCAAAGATGATTTGGGCATGAGTCCCGCCGAAACCGCCGCCCTATTCGGAATAGTCTCTATTCCCTGGGTCATTAAACCCCTATTCGGCTTTATGTCCGACGGGTTGCCAATTTTTGGATATCGCCGCCGACCCTATTTAATCCTATCCGGCTTAATGGGGACTTTCTCCTGGGTTTACCTAGCCACCCTTGTTCATCATCCCATTACCGCGACAATTGCGATCGCCCTTAATTCCCTATCCGTAGCCATCAGCGATGTCATTGTAGACTCATTAGTAGTAGAAAGAGCCCGAAACGAATCTATCAGCAATATCGGTTCCCTTCAATCCCTATGTTGGGCTTTCTCAGCCATTGGTGGGCTAATTACCGCCTATCTCAGTGGCTATCTCCTCGAAATCTTTACCTCAGAAACCGTTTTCCTCATTACCGCTACCTTTCCCCTATTAGTAATGGTTGTCGCATGGGCGATCGCTGAAGATAAAATTACTAACATCTCCAATTGGCAAACCGTCAAACACCAAGCCCAACAACTGCGGGCCGCCATCACCCAAAAATCCATCTGGCTACCCACCGCCTTCATCTTCTTGTGGCAGGCTACCCCCACCGCCGACTCAGCCTTTTTCTATTTCACCACCAACGAATTAGGATTTCAACCAGAGTTTTTAGGGCGAGTCCGCCTAGTTACCAGTATCGCCGCCCTCCTAGGTATTTGGCTATTTCAGCGCTTCTTTAAATCTGTTCCCTTCCGTAAAATCTTCCTAGTCTCAACCCTTCTCTCCGCCGCCCTCGGTATGACCATGTTACTCCTCGTTACCCACACCAACCGCGCCCTAGGAATAGACGACCACTGGTTTAGTCTCGGAGATAGTCTCATCCTCACCGTAGCCGGAGAAATCGCCTATATGCCTGTTTTAGTCCTCGCCGCCCGCCTATGTCCCCCCGGCGTAGAAGCCACCCTCTTCGCCCTATTAATGTCCGTCTCTAACCTCTCCCGACTCATATCCCACGAGTCTGGCGCACTTCTCACCCACTTATTAGGAGTCACCGAGACTAACTTCGACCAATTATGGTTGTTAGTAATTATCACTAACTTAACCACCCTTTTACCATTACCACTAATTCGCTGGCTACCATCCACCAGCGCCGAAAGTCACACCGATAACATCGATTCACCAACCCTAGAATCAACCGCAGAATTAGTCCCCGAATTAGTCACAGATTAATTAATCATTAATAACTGGTAATTAATCTCCCTTTCCGACTCACTCTCCCTCACCCACAGGGCGGCGAGGGATAACACAGCCTACCTTGACCTTTCACAGCCCTTGATATATACTATATATATCTGCTTATTGATTGGCAACACCAATTAACCATCACTTAGTTAATCACCTTAAAAAAAACTACTCATTCAATCATGCAAAACATCCTATCTGAACCCTCCCACAATCAACTATCATATAACCCCAAAGACTGGCAAAAAGGTTATTTATCCCAACCCAATGAATACAACTATACCATCACCAATATTGACGGAGAAATCCCCCCAGACCTCAAAGGAACCCTATTCCGTAACGGTCCCGGTTTATTAGATATCGGTGGCTTACCCATTCATCACCCCTTTGATGGAGATGGCATGATTTCCGCTATCCGCTTTCAGGACGGACAAGCACACTATCAAAATCGCTATGTCCGCACACTCGGCTACATAGACGAACAACAAGCCAAAACTATTCTTTATCGCGGTGTCTTTGGAACCCAAAAGCCTGGCGGTTTTCTCCACAACGCCTTTGACCTGCGGATTAAAAATATTGCCAATACTCAAGTCATTTATTGGGGTGGTAAATTACTCGCTTTGTGGGAAGCTGACCTACCCTATCACCTCAACCATGAAACCTTAGAAACTATCGGGCTAGATAACCTTGACGGTATCCTGGAACCCGGAGAATCTTTCGCCGCCCACCCCCGCATTGACCCCAGTTCTAAGTTTAATGACGGTTCCCCAAGTTTAGTTAATTTTTCCATTAAACCAGGACTATCAACCACTATCCGTATTTATGAACTCGACAGCCATGGTAGCCTCCTGCAAAAATACGCCCATACAGTCCCCGGATTTGCCTTTATCCATGATTTTGCCATCACCCCTAACTACTGTATTTTCTTCCAAAATCCCGTAAAATTTAATCCCCTTCCTTATCTGTTTGGACTCTGTGGCGCAGGACAATGTGTCCATTTTCAAACTAATCAACCTACCCGCATCATTGTTATTCCTCGTGACCCCGCACAACGACAAAATATCCGACATTTTGACGCTCAATCTGGCTTTGTTTTCCATCATGCTAATGCTTTTGAACAGGAAAATCAG
>NZ_PKGG01000042.1:0-31728 GCF_046480465.1 Arthrospira sp. PCC 8006 | reverse complement strand
ATACCAGATTATCAAAAAACAAAGCCTCAATCGAAAGAAAGAGGCAGAGTAATAAGATTAAATTGTAGTGTATAAGCAAAACCCTAAAGGCTGCATAGAGAAAAAGCGAGTGTAAAAGAGGTCAAGCCCTCGGTCTGTTAGTGTGCCTCGGCTACATCCATTGCTGGACTTCCACCTGACATCTATTAACGGGTAATCTTCCCGTGACCTTACCTGGCTAACCCAGTGAGAGCACTCATCTTGAGGTGGGCTTCCCACTTAGATGCTTTCAGCGGTTATCCGCTCCGCACATGGCTACCCTGCGTATACCGTTGGCACGATAACAGGTACACCAGCGGTGCGTCCTTCCCGGTCCTCTCGTACTAGGGAAGGCTCCTCTCAATGCTCTTACGCCTGCACCGGATATGGACCGAACTGTCTCACGACGTTCTGAACCCAGCTCACGTACCGCTTTAATGGGCGAACAGCCCAACCCTTGGGACGTACTACCGCCCCAGGTTGCGATGAGCCGACATCGAGGTGCCAAACCTCCCCGTCGATGTGAACTCTTGGGGGAGATCAGCCTGTTATCCCTAGAGTAACTTTTATCCGTTGAGCGACGGCCTTTCCACGCAGTACCGTCGGATCACTAAGGCCGACTTTCGTCCCTGCTCGACTTGTAGGTCTTGCAGTCAAGCTCCCTTATGCCTTTGCACTCTACGGCTGATTTCCAACCAGCCTGAGGGAACCCTTGCGCGCCTCCGTTACCATTTAGGAGGCGACCGCCCCAGTCAAACTGCCCCCCTGAAACTGTCTCTTTCCCGGATAACGGGAAAAGGTTAGAATTCTAGCCTCGCCAGAGTGGTATCTCACCGATGGCTCAGAATCCCCCACAAGGAATTCTTCACAGCCTCCCACCTATCCTGCGCAAGCGAAGCCCGAACCCAATTCCAGGCTACAGTAAAGCTTCATAGGGTCTTTCTGTCCGGGTGCAGGTAGTCCGTATCTTCACAGACAATTCTATTTCGCCGAGTCTCTCTCCGAGACAGCGCCCAGATCGTTACGCCTTTCGTGCGGGTCGGAACTTACCCGACAAGGAATTTCGCTACCTTAGGACCGTTATAGTTACGGCCGCCGTTCACCGGGGCTTCGGTCATCAGCTTCAGATTACTCCTGACCGACTTCCTTAACCTTCCGGCACTGGGCAGGCGTCAGCCCCCATACATCGTCTTGCGACTTAGCGGAGACCTGTGTTTTTGGTAAACAGTCGCCTGGGCCTCTTCAGTGCCACCTACCTTTCGGCAGGCACTCCTTCTCCCGAAGTTACGGAGCCATTTTGCCGAGTTCCTTAGAGAGAGTTATCTCGCGCCCCTTAGTATTCTCAACCACCCCACCTGTGTCGGTTTAGGGTACAGGCATTTACAGTTTAAGATGTATAGGGCTTTTCTAGGAAGCCTGATGACTATCACTTCCCCGCCGTAGCGGGTCGGACTCGTGCCTCAGCTCAGTCTGTTTTCACCAGACCTCAACACCTCGAACACTTGCACCGGTAACCAACATCCGGATGACGAACACCTACTCCGTCCCCCTTCATCAACTGCAAACGGTACGGGAATGTTAACCCGTTGTCCATCGACTACGCTTTTCAGCCTCGCCTTAGGTCCTGACTAACCCTCCGCGGACGAGCCGTCCGGAGGAACCCTTAGGGTTTCGGGGTGTGGGATTCTCACCCACATTTTCGCTACTTAAGCCGACATTCTCACTTCTGATTCGTCCACACCTGCTTGCCGCTAGTGCTTCACACTACTACAGAACGCTCCCCTACCAATAGTTGCCTATTCCACAGCTTCGGTACACTACTTAGCCCCGTTCATTTTCGGCGCAGGAGCGCTTGACCAGTGAGCTATTACGCACTCTTTTAAGGATGGCTGCTTCTAGGCAAACCTCCTGGTTGTCTGGGCACTCCCACCTCCTTTATCACTTAGTAGTGATTTGGGGACCTTAGCTGGTGGTCTGGGCTGTTTCCCTCTTGACGATGAAGCTTATCCCCCACCGTCTCACTGGTTGAGTGTACCCCTGGTATTCAGAGTTTGTCTCGATTTGGTACCGCTCTCGCAGCCCGCACCGAAACAGTGCTTTACCCCCAGGTTTAAACCTCAACCGCTGCGCCTCAACGCATTTCGGGGAGAACCAGCTAGCTCCGGGTTCGATTGGCATTTCACCCCTAACCACACCTCATCCGCCGATTTTTCAACATCGGTCGGTTCGGACCTCCACTTGGTTTTACCCAAGCTTCATCCTGGACATGGTTAGATCACCCGGGTTCGGGTCTACAAATCATGACGTAACGCCCTATTCAGACTCGCTTTCGCTTGGGCTTCAACCTATTGGGTCTTAACCTGCCATAACTTGTAACTCGCCGGCTCATGCTTCAACAGGCACGCGGTCAGACGTTAAATCGTCCTCCCACTGCTTGTAGGCTAACGGTTTCAGGTTCTATTTCACTCCCCTTCCGGGGTTCTTTTCACCTTTCCCTCACGGTACTGGTTCTCTATCGGTCACACAGGAGTATTTAGCCTTACCTCGTGGTCGAGGCGGATTCACACGGAATTTCACGGGCTCCGTGCTACTCGGGATACAGTCGAGCCGTTTTGGCTTTCGACTACAGGACTTTCACCTTCTCTGGTGCAGTATTCAACTGCTTCGTCTAGCCTCGGCGGTCTCTGATGACTGTCCCACAACCCCAACGGGAAATCCCATTGGTTTAGGCTGTTTCCCGTTCGCTCACCACTACTAGGGAAATCGCTATTGCTTTCTCTTCCTCCGGCTACTAAGATGTTTCAGTTCACCGGGTTCGCTCATACTCGCCTATGGATTCAGCGAGCTGTTTATGGGTTGCCCCATTCGGACATCTTCGGCTCAAAGCTTGCTTCCTGCTCCCCGAAGCCTTTCGTGGGTCGCCACGTCCTTCATCGCCTCTGTGTGCCTAGGAATCCACCGTTAGCCCTTTGTAGCTTGACCTACATTGGAATTGTCTTTACGACGTTTTCCTACACCATTATGCTTTTCTCTATGCAGTTTTCAAGGTTCTGACTGGAACAGATGTCCAGCTATCCAATCTCAGAGTAATATCTAAAGATTTAGGAGCTGTACAGTGATAAATTATCTATCAGAGGTAACCTCATCTCATCTCACCCCAACTAGCACCATCACAAAGGAGAGTGGAGGTAAGCGGACTCGAACCGCTGACTTCTGCCGTGCAAAGGCAGCGCTCTACCAACTGAGCTATACCCCCAGTTTGGGGTGGATGTGGGCCATCCTGGACTTGAACCAGGGACCTCACCCTTATCAGGGGTGCGCTCTAACCACCTGAGCTAATAGCCCATAACACGAACCCTAAAGTTTGAAAGCTCTCTGACCGCCCCATCCGACCTAAGGATGACCTCAAGACACGGCTATAGTTGTTAAGGCGCGATATCTCGAAGTAGGTCTCCCTAAAAAGGAGGTGATCCAGCCACACCTTCCGGTACGGCTACCTTGTTACGACTTCACCCCAGTCATCAGCCCTGCCTTCGGCATCCTCCTCCGCGAACGGTTAGAGTAACGACTTCGGGCGTGGCTAACTTCCATGGTGTGACGGGCGGTGTGTACAAGGCCCGGGAACGGATTCACCGCAGTATGCTGACCTGCGATTACTAGCGATTCCTCCTTCATGCAGGCGAGTTGCAGCCTGCAATCTGAACTGAGGAGAGGTTTACGGGATTGGCTCAGACTCGCGTCTTGGCTACCCTTTGTCCCCCCCATTGTAGTACGTGTGTAGCCCAGGACGTAAGGGGCATGATGACTTGACGTCATCCCCACCTTCCTCCGGTTTGTCACCGGCAGTCTCCCTAAAGTGCCCAACTGAATGATGGCAACTAAGGACGAGGGTTGCGCTCGTTGCGGGACTTAACCCAACATCTCACGACACGAGCTGACGACAGCCATGCACCACCTGTGTTCCGGCTCCCGAAGGCACTCTCGGCTTTCACCAAGATTCCGGACATGTCAAGCCCTGGTAAGGTTCTTCGCGTTGCATCGAATTAAACCACATACTCCACCGCTTGTGCGGGCCCCCGTCAATTCCTTTGAGTTTCACACTTGCGTGCGTACTCCCCAGGCGGGAAACTTAACGCGTTAGCTTCGGCACAGCCCGGGTCGATACAGGCTACACCTAGTTTCCATCGTTTACGGCTAGGACTACTGGGGTATCTAATCCCATTCGCTCCCCTAGCTTTCGTCCCTCAGTGTCAGTTACGGCCCAGCAGAGCGCTTTCGCCACCGGTGTTCTTCCCGATATCTACGCATTTCACCGCTACACCGGGAATTCCCTCTGCCCCTACCGTACTCTAGCTGTTCAGTTTCCACTGCCTTTCAGTAGTTGAGCTACTGTCTTTGACAGCAGACTTGAACTGCCACCTACGGACGCTTTACGCCCAATCATTCCGGATAACGCTTGCCTCCTCCGTATTACCGCGGCTGCTGGCACGGAGTTAGCCGAGGCTTATTCCTCAAGTACCGTCATTGTGTTCTTCCTTGAGAAAAGGGGTTTACAACCCAAGAGCCTTCCTCCCCCACGCGGTCTTGCTCCGTCAGGCTTGCGCCCATTGCGGAAAATTCCCCACTGCTGCCTCCCGTAGGAGTCTGGGCCGTGTCTCAGTCCCAGTGTGGCTGATCATCCTCTCAGACCAGCTACTGATCGTCGCCTTGGTGAGCCTTTACCTCACCAACTAGCTAATCAGACGCGAGCTCATCTCCCGGCGATAAATCTTTTACCTTTCGGCTCATCCGGGATTAGCAGAAGTTTCCCTCTGTTGTCCCCGACCGGGAGCCAGATTCTCACGTGTTACTCACCCGTCCGCCACTAGCTCCGAAGAGCCCGTTCGACTTGCATGTGTTAAGCAGACCGCCAGCGTTCATCCTGAGCCAGGATCAAACTCTCCGTGTTGTCAGTCTTTCGACCAACTTTTGGATTTCATGAGTTCAGCTTGCTTTTTCTGAACTCCTGGCTTATACTGTGGCTAACTCTCAGAGTTACCTGAGTAGTAGCCAATAAATTCATTGACCTGGGGTGGTCATTAAGCTTTCAAACTATTAGTTTTTCTAGGTTCGGGCGCGTTCCGGTTCGTTGCCTTCCCTTCGAGCGCATTTACCAATGTATATTACCTAACTAGGTTTGTCAACCCTTTTGGGGAAATTTTTTTGACTTTTTTTGATGACTGCCTGAAAACCCCTACGCGACAAGGGTTTGGGCTGAAAAAAAATTTTGGGAATCAGGGAGAGTTGAAGGTGGCGGAGCGGATAACTAGGGACAAGGGTACGTGGGGCTGGTTGGTTGGCTGATAGTCTCGGATCGAATGGGCCACATAACCAGGGGCTATATTATTGGACGGGTGACTCATATATATAGAGAGGGAGGGAGGTAGTGACAGACGAGAATAGTGACTTCCCGAGGATACAGACAAGTAAAAAGCCCAAGTGGTAGAGAAAAAGACTCTGATCGAAGTCAACTCTCTACCACCGGGCTGGTTGTAAATAATGATATGGATGCTAGTTGTAGCTAACAGGAAGCTAATTAGCTATTTTTCCGAGACTTGCGGGAAGAGGCTGCAAACAAACCGCCAACAGCCATCAGACCTAACATAGTGGAAGGTTCAGGAACAGAAGGCACGTCACCTGTAGGAATGTAGACTTTGTAAAGGCCGTTGTGGGAAGTTCCATCAGTGTACTCAGTTAGTCCAGTAGCAGTAGCACTGAAACTCCACAGATAATCAACTACTCCGTTATATTCATACCTGAGAATTTCACTAGCCTGCCAACCTGCAAACCAGCTTCCGTAGACATTACCTAAGTCCATATGTCCGGCTAAACCGATTTCAATGCCGTTGCTGTTACTGTTGATGTAGGAGATGTTGGGGTCGCTGGCGCGTTCAAAACCATACATACCGAAAAACGAATTAAAGGCATTTCTTCTACCGATTCTTCCTAAATCAGGTTGGTAGTTGTCCAATAACTCACCAAACCAGCGGTTAGCTAAGTTGTCAGAGCCATATTGGTTCGTGAAATTACCATCAGCAGTTGTGAACCAGTCGAAGGCGTTGAGACTACTGATAGTCAGGGTTTGACCGTTAACTTCACCAATCAGGCTGGTCCTTGCACCACCATAGAAAGATGAGTTATAGTCCCACCCATACATACTTTGATCATTAATGTGACTGCTGGAGAACAATTCAATGTTACCGCCGGGAGTTCCGTCTAGCTGGCGCAAAATGTCGTCGATGTTTGCAGAAGGGTTTGCATAGGTTTGGTCAACTAAACCGTCACCAGTAGTGTCTCGGGCATCGTAGAGGATATAGTCGTTACCTTCAATTCTGAAGTTTTGGGCTAGGACAGGAGCGGCGACTATTGCGGTCATACCGGCGGCAAGGGAGGCACTAACTAAGAATTTGTTGATAAGTCCAGCCATGATTGAAGTCTCCTAAAGTTAATAGTTGAGGGTTGAGTTAGTCCTTTTGGGGAAGCTGTAATCAGCTTTACCTGAAAAGGGATTTTGTTTAATTATTATTAGTTTTTCGTAGATGACACCGCTTTTTTCATCGGTTTCGCGCTTTTAAGTTAGGGCGCAGAGTCTTTAATATAGACATAAATTTAACGCCTGCTGTTTTTTGACTCTGTGTTCATTATAGTTGACGGTCTGGGAAAAGTCTATAAAGGTTCTGTAAAGTTATGGTGATTTTATATAAAGTTATCGGCAAATTTGATGGTGTCTAAGATTGGTCTGATGATGGTTAAAAATACTCCGTATTTCTACGGAAAATTACAGTTTTTTGGGGGTGATGTTTAAGAGATTGATCGGTATATTTAAAGGGGGCCGGACTCGATGAAACCCAGAGTAGTGCTGGGAATTGTCGAGAACCGGCCCCTATCATTAGTTGTAGTAAGTTAGGTGTTAGCTGGTTTAGGGCTGGTGGGACTGCAAGAATTGGGCAATCCGGTCTACGGCGACTTTTAAGACTTCTGGGGGATGGACGAGAGCAAAGCGGACATATCCTTCGCCGGATTTACCAAAGCCAACGCCGGGAGATACGGCGACGCCAGTTTGTTGGACTAATTGGGCGCAGAAGCCGATAGAATCTTGAGTCCAAGGGTGGGGGAGTTTTGCCCAAATGTAGAGGGTGGCTATGGGGGTAGGTACATCCCAACCGATGTCATGGAGGGCTTTAACAAAGACATCGCGCCGCTCTCGGAAGGTATCAACGGTGTAGCTAATTAATTCCTGGGGGCCGGTTAAAGCAGCGATCGCACCATTAAGAATGCCACGATACTGATTAAAGTCGATCGCCGCCTTAACTTGTCGCAGAGCGAGAATCAATTGAGGATTTCCGACGGCGAAACCGATACGGAAGCCCCCCATATTATAGGACTTGGAAAAGGTAAAAAACTCTATGGAGACTGTTTTCTGGGGGTCTGCTTGCAAGATAGAGGGGGCAATGGCATCATTATTGACGGCATTGCCTTCTGGGAAGACAAAATCCCCGTAGGGGAAATCATGAACCAGGACGAGATCATGTTTTTGACAGAAGGCTACGGCTTCCTGAAAAAATGATAAGGGAGCGATCGCCGTTGTGGGATTATGGGGATAACTCAAGACCATCATTTTGGCTTGAGACAATACGGCTTGGGGAATTTCCTCAAACTTGGGCAGGAAACCATTTTCAGCCAACATGGTCATGGGGTAAATTTGTCCGCCAGCTATATATACTCCGCCGGCGTGGGAAGGATAGCCCGGATCTTGTAATAGGGCAAAATCTCCGGGGTCAAGAATAGCTAAAGGCAGATGTCCTGTTCCTTCCTGACAGCCTATGAGTTGGAGAACTTCGGTTTCCGGGTCAACTGGCACGCCATACTTTTGGGTGTACCAGTGAGCGGCGGCATCTCGAAAATCCTTAGTATTGCGGAATAAAGCGTAACCGTGGGTTGTAGTATCGTCGAGGGAGTCCCGAATGCGATCGATAATGTGATTAGCCACAGGTACATCAGAAGAACCCAAAGACAAGTCAATCAGATCTTGTCCCGCCGCCAAGGCTTTGGCTTTGGCTCGATCCATATCAGCAAATACATTAGACCGTAGAGGTTCTAGTCGCTTAGAAAATTGCATAGCATTCAACTCCGACGCAAACGGGACTCAATAAGAGATTTACAGATTCTACAGGTGAGGGTTAATCCACTCAATTAGTTTGTCTTTGGTAATTGCTCCCTCAAAGGAGGCGATAATTTCTCCGCCCCTAAATAGTCTCAAGGCTGGGACTCCTTCCACTTGACAGAGTTTAACTGCTTGGGGGTTGGGGTCGATTTCTAGTTTAACTACTTTTAGGCGATCGCTGTAAGTATTTGCTACAGCTTCGACGGAGGGGGAAACCAAACGACAAGGGCCACACCAGCCAGCCCAGAAGTAGGCTAAAGTCGGCTGTCCAGTATTACCTAGGACTTCGGTTTCAAATTGGGAGTCTTGAATGACAATGACGTTGCTACTCATTAAAGCTGCTCGGCTAGTACGACTTCCTGATCACTAATTAGATTACCATAGTGCAAAATTGTGACGAGGGCAGTCCTGAATGGGGGTGCGATCGCCCAAATGCAACAAAATTTAACTTTTGAGGGGGACAGAAGGGTGGGAGAGTCGGCGGAGGGTGATTTACCAAAGATCCTGGGTCACTAGCCCGGTCGCTTCGGCTTTGCTCAACAAGCCTTGTAGGACGGCTTTTTATGTTATACTATTAGGCTTAGGCGTGTTGTCCCATATAAATGATTGTACTGGAGTTTAAAGCCAAAGGGAAGTCAAATCACGTGCATTACCATTGATGAGGCGATCCGAACTGCTCAGTTCATCGGCAATAAATAAAGCGATCGGTTTCTGGATGGATAATTCAGGAATTGGACAGAATAATTTGTATGGTCTAGGGCAAAACACGCTCGAGATGAATTTCCTTTTGCTAAAAACTTAAACTCCAGCGCCTGTCAAGCGTCCATTGAAAGAGCATATTCGGCAATAAGGAGGTTCTACGAGAACTGCCGGAAAGCCATTCGAGGAAAGAAAGGTTTTCCCAAGTTCAAAAAGAACAGCCGTTCAGTTGAATACACAACTTGTGGTTGGAAGTTATCAGAAACTCGTAATCAAATCACCATTCCCGTCGATTAATGATGCAAGTTGGTATCAGTTCAGGAAGCTAGAGTATTTTGGGGTGAAGTTTGGCAAGGTGACGGTTGCGGTTAACCCGGCTTATACTTCCCAAGAATGCTCTAACTGTGGTGCAGTGGTCAAAAAAGCCCTATCCACTCGAACTCATGTTTGTCAATGTGGGTTAAACTTGGATCGGGATGGGAGTGCTGCGCTCAACATCCTGTTCGCGCAGCGTTGCGCAGCAAAGTCAGCCTTGTGTACGCTAGGGCAAGCGCGAAGGGTCTTATACCCGAACGCTTCAGGAGATTCGACCATTACTCGGGCTGGAGCAATCCTGTCAAAGCAAGTTGGGTCTATGAATGAAGAATCCCCTCGCCTTTAGGCAGGGGAGTGTCAAGATTTGTTAAGATTATTAAGAGGATTTCAATTCCCTGCATATAGGCTCTCAATAACCTGATAGACTTGAACACTGGGAGTGCTTAGGGACGGGTTCACGAATAACGGGCGTGCAAATCGAGGCTGTTTACTGAACCCACCCTTACAATCAGGCAATCTCAGATGTTGGGAGGATAAAACTCGTGGATAACGCTATTGGTTTAGAGATTATTGAGGTAGTCGAGCAAGCGGCGATCGCTTCGGCTCGATGGATGGGTAAAGGCGAAAAAAATACCGCCGACCATGTGGCTGTGGAAGCCATGCGCCAACGGATGAATCAAATTCATATGCGCGGTCGTATCGTCATCGGTGAAGGGGAGCGCGATGAGGCTCCTATGCTCTACATTGGTGAAGAGGTAGGTATCTGCACCCAGGAAAATGCGGGGGCATTTTGTAACCCAGAAGAATTGGTAGAAATTGACATCGCGGTTGACCCCTGCGAAGGAACTAACCTGGTAGCCTACGGTCAAAATGGCTCGATGGCTGTGCTGGCTATTTCTGAGAAGGGGGGACTTTTTGCGGCTCCTGATTTCTACATGAAGAAACTAGCAGCCCCTCCGGTAGCTCGTGGTCATGTTGATCTTAACAAATCAGCTACAGAAAACCTCCAGATTATCTCGGACTGCATGGGTCGCGCGGTTGAGGAATTAGTGGTTGTGGTTATGGATCGCCCCCGCCACAAGGAACTGATTAAGGAAATTCGGGAAGCTGGTGCTAGGGTTCGTCTGATTAGTGATGGGGATGTGTCTGCAGCTATCTCCTGTGCTTTCTCTGGAACTAATATTCATGCTCTGATGGGTATTGGTGCGGCTCCTGAAGGGGTGATTTCGGCTGCGGCTATGCGCTGTCTGGGAGGTCACTTCCAAGGACAATTGATCTATGACCCAGAAGTTGTCAAGACTGGTCTGATCGGGGAAAGCAAGGAAAGCAACATCGCTCGCTTGAAAGACATGGGGATTGAAAATCCTGATAAGGTCTATAATGCGGAAGAACTGGCTAACGGCAGAACTGTTCTATTTGCTGCCTGTGGTATTACTTCTGGTACTCTGATGGAGGGGGTTCGCTTCTTCGGTGGTGGGGCTCGGACTCAGAGCTTGGTAATTTCGTCTCAGTCGAAAACAGCTCGCTTTGTAGATACTATCCATATGTTTGAGAAGCCGAAAAATATTCAGCTTCGCTAGTTTCCCCAGTGGAAACGGGATCAGGGAAATTGCACAGATTTTGGTGAATTGATGTGAGTTGACAGCAGAAACACCGGAGATGGCTTCGACCTGATCCCATACACTAATAAAAAAACCGAAACACTAAACCGTTTTATGAATATTGCAGTCGTAGGTCTTAGTCACAAAACGGCTCCAGTTAACGTCCGTGAAAAACTCAGTATTCCAGAACCTCAGATAGAAGGGGCGATCGCCAGTTTGTTGAGCTATCCTCATTTGGAAGAGGTGGCGATTCTTAGTACCTGTAATCGCTTGGAAATCTATTTGGTCACAGTTGAGGCTCAACCGGGAATTAGGGAAGTAACCCAATTTCTGTCGGAGTCGAGTCAACTAACCCTGACTGAACTGCGTCCCCATCTATTTACGCTTCTCCATGATGATGCGATTATGCACCTAATGCGAGTGGCGGCGGGATTGGATAGTTTGGTTCTGGGAGAAGGACAGATCCTCGCCCAAGTTAAGCAAACTCACAAGTTGGGTCAGCAATACAAGGGAATAGGGCGCATTCTCAATCGTTTATTTAAACAAGCGTTGACGGCTGGGAAACGGGTGCGGACAGAAACTAGCATTGGTACGGGGGCGGTTTCTATTAGTTCTGCGGCTGTGGAATTGGTGCAGATGAAAGTGGAGGATCTGTCTGATTACCGAGTGGCTATTGTTGGGGCGGGTAAAATGTCTCGCCTATTGGTACAACATCTGCTCTCTAAGGGGGCTAACCACATCTCTATTATAAATCGTTCGTTGAAGCGATCGCAAGAGTTGGCGGGTCAATTTAGAGAGGCGGATTTGAACTTGTGTCCTCTGTCGGAAATGATGGCTGTTGTGGCTAATTCCGATATCGTCTTTACTAGCACAGGTGCGACGGAACCGATTTTAGATAGAGCTAAATTAGAGGAGACTTTAGCCCCTAACCAGTCTCTAATGTTGGTTGATATTTCTGTTCCTCGCAATGTGGCGGCTGATGTCACGGAGTTACCAGGAATTAAGGCGTTTAATGTGGATGACTTAAAGGCGGTGGTAGCCCAAAACTATGAAAGCCGCCGGAGAATGGCTCTGGAGGCGGAGGTTCTTCTTGAAGAAGAGGTGGAAGCCTTTGATGTCTGGTGGCGGAGTTTGGAAACAGTCCCGACGATTAACTGTCTGCGCGATAAGATTGAAGGGATTAGAGAACAGGAACTGGAAAAAGCGTTATCTCGTTTGGGATCGGAATTTGCGGAAAAGCATCAGGAGGTGATTGAAGCCCTGACTAGGGGTATTGTCAATAAAATCCTTCATGATCCTATGGTACAATTGCGATCGCAGCAGGATATTGAAGCCCGCCGGCGGGCTATGCAAACTCTGCAAACTCTGTTTAACCTTGACCCAGAAGCAGTATCTGGTCAACAGTACAGTTAGACTCTCAAGATTACCAGTCCCCCCCATCCTCCATTAAGGGGGTTCGGGGTGGGTCTGGGCTGCCAAGACAAGAGGAGAGGAAAAGCAGGTAGGCGGGGCTGAATAGGATTGGGAAGGCGGTTAAGATACTTCCCATGGCGATATGGTAGTGGCTAGGATGACGGCGAAGCGCGACGATAACTAATAATCTAATCATCTACTGTAATTTAAGCCTTGATGTGGCAAAATATTTAGGAACGAGCAATCAGCTTAAACTGTCGATATAATCTGCTATGACTGCAACTATTCCCACCCTAGCACCCCAATACGACCCTTTCTCCACTGAAGCCAAATGGCAGCAATACTGGGAACAGAAGCAGGTCTTTAAAGCAGACCCTAACCATCCCGGTGAACCCTACTGTATCATGATTCCGCCTCCGAACGTGACGGGAAGCCTGCACATGGGTCACGCTTTCAATAATTCTTTGATTGATGCGTTAATTCGCTATCATCGGATGCGTGGTTATAATACGCTATATTTGCCGGGAACTGACCACGCTAGTATAGCAGTACAGACTATTTTAGAACGACAATTGCGAGAAGAAGGTAAAACTCGCTATGATTTGGGAAGGGATAAGTTTTTAGACCGGGCTTGGCAGTGGAAACAAGAGTCGGGTGGTAAAATTGTTAATCAATTGCGACGTTTGGGGGTGTCCTGTGACTGGACTCGTGAACGGTTTACGCTGGATGAAGGATTATCAAAAGCGGTAATTGAAGCGTTTGTGCGTTTATATGAAGATGGCTTAATTTATCGTGGGGAATATCTGGTTAATTGGTGTCCCGCCAGTGAGTCGGCGGTGTCGGATCTGGAAGTGGAAAATAAGGAAGTTAATGGCAAGTTATGGCATTTTCGCTACCCTCTGAGTGATGGTAGTGGGTTTGTGGAAGTGGCGACTACTCGCCCAGAAACCATGTTAGGTGATACGGCTGTGGCGGTTAATCCTAATGATAAACGCTATCAAAATTTGATTGGGAAAACTCTGACTTTACCAATTATGAATAGGGAAATTCCTATTATTGGTGATGAGTTAGTTGATCCAGAATTTGGGACGGGCTGCGTTAAGGTTACTCCCGCCCATGACCCCAATGATTTTGAGATGGGTAAAAGGCATAATTTGCCGATGATTAATATTCTAAATAAAAATGGTTCTTTGAATGAGAATGGGGGAGAGTTTGTCGGACAAGATAGGTTTGTGGCGCGCCAAAATGTGGTGAAACGTTTGGAAGCGGAAGGGTTTTTGGTGAAAATCGAAGACTATAGCCATTCTGTACCTTATAGCGATCGCGGAAAAGTTCCGGTTGAACCGCTATTATCTACTCAGTGGTTTGTCAAGATTAGACCGTTGGCTGATGGGGCTTTGGTATGTTTGGATAATGACCATAGCCCTAATTTTGTCCCCCAAAGATGGCAAAAAGTCTATCGTGACTGGTTGGTGAAATTAGAAGATTGGTGCATTTCTCGTCAACTGTGGTGGGGACATCAAATTCCGGCTTGGTATGCGGTTAGTGAAACTGGGGGAGAAATTACTGATAATACTCCGTTTATTGTGGCGCGGACAGCAGCAGAAGCCCAGGAAAAAGCGATCGCTTCCTTTGGAGAAGGGGTAAAACTTCAGCAAGATCCTGATGTTCTCGATACCTGGTTTTCCTCTGGTTTGTGGCCGTTTTCGACTTTGGGATGGCCGGAAAAAACGGCAGATTTGCAAACCTATTACCCGACGAATACTCTGTCTACCGGGTTTGATATCATCTTCTTCTGGGTAGCTAGAATGACAATGATGGGGGGATATTTTACCGACCAGATGCCTTTTCAAACGGTTTATATCCATGGGTTAATCCTAGATGAAAATGGCAAAAAAATGTCTAAATCAGCCGGAAATGGCATCGACCCTTTATTGTTGATTGAGAAGTATGGGACTGATGCCCTGCGTTATACTTTAATGCGGGAAGTGATAGGTGCCGGACAGGATATCCGTTTGGAGTATGACCGCAGCAAGGATGAGTCGCCGTCGGTGGAGGCTTCTCGGAATTTTACTAATAAACTCTGGAATGCCGCCCGGTTTGTGTTGATGAACCTGAAAGGACAAACTCCGGCACAATTGGGAACACCTAATTTGGAGGAGTTGGAATTAAGCGATCGCTGGATTTTGTCTCGGTTTAACCAAACTGTCAAGCAAACTTGTGATTATATGAATGCTTACAGTTTAGGGGAAGCAGCTAAAGGCTTATATGAGTTTATTTGGGGTGATTTTTGCGACTGGTATATTGAGTTAGCCAAGTATCGTTTACAGGGAGATGGCGGCGTTTCTCAGAAAGTAGCCCAGCAGGTACTCGCCAATATTTTAGAAGGCATTTTAAAGCTATTACATCCTTTTATGCCACACATTACCGAGGAAATTTGGCATACTTTAACCCAAACTGGGGAACAAGATTGTTTGGCGGTGCAGACTTATCCAGTATTGCAAGAACAGATGATCAGTTCCGACTTAGAAACCGATTTTGATTTAATTATCGGCACAATTCGCACTCTCCGAAATTTGCGCGCTGACGCTGATATTAAACCCAAAGTCAAAGTTACCGCTATTCTGCAAAGTGAAAATGCCAAAGAAAGGGAGATTTTGCAGCGGGGAGAGGTCTATATTAATAAAATTGCTGGGGTGGATAACTTGGTGATTACAGAAGCATTAACGGGAAATGAAGGTCAAACTATCGCCGGGGTGGTGGGTACTATTCAGGCCTTAATTCCTTTGGCTGGGGTGGTTGATTTAGAAGCCTTGAAGCAGCGGACCGAGAAGAAATTGGCAAAAATTCAGAAGGAAATTGATAGCTATACCAAGCGTTTAAGTAATCGTAATTTTGTCGATAAAGCTGACCCCCAGGTTGTACAGGGTGCGCGAGATGCTTTAGCGGAAGCTGAGAAACAAGCGGAAATTCTCCAAAGCCGTTTGAGTGGTTTTTAGGGTTTTCCTAACTGTGGGGAATTTTCCCCACTTACCATCATCTGGGTTAAGTTTAACTAATATATACTGGCAAAGTATTTTGGATTTCCAAGGATTGTTAACAGATGCAATCCCGGAGGCTGAGACTCCCAAGACCCGTACCATAGCAGAGTCATAAAAATCTAAAACTCTCACACTTAAATTATTCATGAAAATCAAGTTTCAAAATTTAGGTGTTATCAAACAAGCTCAACTAGAATTAGGAGATCTAACGATTATTTGTGGGCAAAATAACTCTGGTAAAACTTATGTGACCTATGCTTTGTTTGGATTTTTAGCAACATGGAGAGATGGCTTTGAGGTGGAAATTGCCAATGATATTATTGACCAGATTTTAAATCAAGGATTGGCGACGATCAACCTCCTAACTGATATTGATTCCCCAGAAAAAATCCTATCCCAAGCCTCCCAAGCCTACGCAGACAGTCTGGGGGAAATCTTTGGGACAAACGGAGCCAGGTTCGCCCAGACAACCTTTGAAGTTTTTTTAGATTTAAATAGAGATTTTTTTGATGATGGCTATGAAACCAATATAGGAGCCAGAGGTTCTGATCAGCAAATCTTTTCACTAATCAAACCTGTAAATAGCCCAGAATTGACGGTTACACTCCTAGCCACAAAGGAAAATCTGAATTTTCCTCGACAAATCATCAATAAAATTATTAGTGATTCGATTAAAAATATCCTGTTTTCTCGATTTTTTCCGCGTCCTTTTATCGCGAGTGCGGAAAGAACAGGTGCGGCTATTTTTCGGAAAGAACTCAATTTTGCCCGTAATCGCCTCCTAGATGAACTGAGCCAAGTTGAAGGGGAAAAAGATAGGTTTCAACTGCTGCTTTCTAAGGGGTATGGAGATTATGCGTTGCCGATTCATAAAAATGTTGAGTTTCTGCGTAATTTAGAGGGAATATCTAAACGCAGCAGTGATTTAAGCGAAATCAATCCTGGTATTTTGGATGATTTTGATGATATTATTGGCGGTCGTTATGTGGTGACCAAAAATGATGAACTCTATTATATTCCTACGGGTAATAAAAAAGCTCAGTTAACTATGGACGAAAGTTCTAGCGCAGTTCGTTCTTTACTGGATATTAACTTTTATTTAAAACATATTGCCGAAATCGGTCAATTACTAATTATTGATGAACCCGAACTAAATTTGGACCCGGAAAACCAACGTCGAATCGCTCGTTTAATTGCTCGGTTGATTAACAGTGGCATCAAAGTATTGATTACGACTCACAGTGATTATATTGTCAAGGAATTGAACACCCTGATTATGCTTAATTCCGATAAACCCCACATTCAGAAAATCGCTCAACAAGAAGGCTATCAACAAGATGAAATTCTCGATGCTAGTCGTGTTAGAGTTTATATCGCGGAAGAAGCCCTTGTTCAATTATCTGGTAAATCGAGGCGAAGTCGCTGCCCAACCTTAACGGCTGCCAAGATTACACCAGATTTAGGTATAGAAATTTCCAGCTTTGACACTGCGATTGAAGCCATGAATAAAATTCAAGAAGCGATCGTTTGGGGAGAAGAGTTCTAGTGTGGAAGAGAGATTATAAAATTCTGTCAGAGTTAATTGATGAATCAGCACAAATTAAAGCGATCGCTCTACCTTATGACAGCCGAGAAGTAATCCTGAATGAAGCAGATCAAGATGTTAAATATTCCATTAAAATCAAGGGATTTCCACCAAAATTTTTCATTATTAAATCCGATAAGTTTGCACCACCAGTAGGATTTCTTCAAGGATTACAAGGAGAATGCAAACGTTCAGATTATATCATTTTGGTTAACATTAAATCACAAAAAACAGCTATTTTTTTAGAACTCAAGCGAGGCAACCCAGATAATCAAGATATTATTAAACAACTTAAAGGTGGTTTTTGTCTATTTAAATATTTGCAAAAAATCGGGCAAGTTTTTTGGGGAAAGCCTGATTTTCTCAAGGATTATGATATTAAATTTGTGGTGATTAAAAATATACCCATGCCAGGTAATTTGAATAAACGTTCATCACAATTCAAACGAGAAAATCTGGTGAAGTCCCTTAAAATAGACGGTGACAATATAGAAGAAATACCGAAGCACTATTTATCAGTTAAGCATCAGAAAGAAATTTATTTCCGAGTTTTCTTAGAAAAAGCATGATTTGAGATGCGATCGCCTCAATACCAGTAACCTCAAATACTTGACGACAGAATGGAGGTTTTGCTATACTGACGGAAATCGCTTCCGAGGGGTTATTGTGCCTACACCCAAAAAAAAAGCCGGAAACCCTATATAGATCGTGAAATATTAATATTTTGTGGCTACAATTTAAAATGGCGATGCACGAGTTTTTGAGGATTTAGTCCAGGCTGAAAATTAGGCTATTGACAAAATAGACATTTTATGAAATTACCGTTGTGGTGGGCTAATAATTAACTATAATTATCGATATAATCTCATGATACTTGAGTCCCAATCAATTTATCAAGTTGGTGGTAGCCTTCATAGGGACTCACCGACCTATGTGGAGAGGGCGGCGGATAGGGAACTCTATCAAGCCTTGAAATCCGGGGAATTTTGCTATGTTCTCAATAGTCGTCAAATGGGTAAATCGTCCCTGTTGGTGCGGACTTCCTATCGGCTACAACAGGAGTCGCTGAAATGTATCAGCTTAGATATGACTTGTATTGGTAGTGAAAATGTGACACCTTTACAGTGGTATAAAGGGATTTTAACATTTTTATGGACAGGTTTTAAGCTGACCAGTAAATTTCCACTGAAAAGCTGGTGGAATGAACGAGAAGACCTATCTTTATTGCAGCGTTTAAGTCAATTTATTGAAGAGTTATTAAAACATTTACCAGACCAACGCCTGTTTATATTTGTGGATGAAATCGATAGCATTTTAAGTTTACCATTCCCGGTGGATGATTTTTTTGCTTTCATTCGTTATTGTTATAATGAAAGGGCTGTTAATCCCGAATATAATCGGATTACTTTTGCGATTTTTGGAGTAGCTACACCTTCGGATTTAATTAAAGATAAAAATCGCACGCCGTTTAATATTGGGAAAGCTATACAGTTATCAGGATTTACTTTAAAGGAAGCTGAACCTTTAATGACAGGTTTAATTATTCCGGGTAAAAATTCTCGTCGTTTGCTGAAAAGTATCTTAAATTGGACGAGAGGACAGCCTTTTTTAACTCAGAAAATTTGTAATCTCTTATGTGTGGAGATATTGAAAGAAGGTAAACATAAGTTCTGGGAGTATAAATCCGAAGAAAAGATTATCTATAAAATTGTTCAAGATTACATTATTGATAATTGGGAATATCACGACGAACCGGAACATTTACGAACTATCTCTAATCGGTTATTAGATAATCACAAAACTCTGGAAAATTTGCTAAGTCTTTATCAGCAAGTTTTAAGAGGTATAATAGTTGAAGCTGATGGTGGTGCTGAACAAACGGAATTAATTATGTCTGGTTTGGTGATTAAATACCATAATTATTTAATTGTGAAAAATAAGATTTATAAAAGCATTTTTAATCAGGATTGGGTAGATAAAAAGTTAAGTAATTTACGACCCTATTCTCAAACTCTTGAAGCCTGGGTAATTTCTGGTAAAACTGATGAATCTCGACTGCTGCGAGGACAGGCTTTCAAAGATGCTCAAAAATGGATGGTGGGTAAGGTTTTGAGTCCGGTAGATTATCAATTTTTAAATGCTTCGGCTGAACTGGAACAAATGCAAGTTAGACAGCAATTAGAAATTGAGCGATCGCAAGCTATTGCCAACCAATTAAAAGAACAGCAAATTAGATTATTGGAGCAACAAAAAAATGCCCAAAAACAAAAACTTTTTATAGGAGTTTTAACTATTGGTTTTGTGATAAATTCTCTGTTGGTATTTCAGACATTTAATTTATATAGGAGAGCTTTAATCAATAAAAAACAAGCTAGAATTAACGAAATTAGTGCTGTTTTAAATTCTGCAAATACTTTATTTACTCAAAACTATCACTTGGATGCTTTATTGTCAGCTTTAGCAGCACATCAAAAAATTGCAACTATAAAATCACCTAATCCCGCCATTATCGAGAGGGTAAAGCAGACGGTTAGCCGGGCATTTTTCAGGGCTGATGAGTTCAATAGAATTGTAGCCCATGACCATTTGATTTGGGGAGTTACTTTCTCTCCTGACGGTGAATATATCGCTACTAGCAGTAATGATAATACTATTAAACTCTGGGATAAGCGAGGTAATTTATTACAGGTTTTTGCTGGTCATGAAGGGGACGTTTTTGATGTAGCTTTTTCCCCAGATGGTCAATTTTTAGCCTCAGCGAGTTTAGACAAAACGGCTAAGATCTGGACTGTTGATGGTAATTTAGTTACTACCCTAAGTCTCCATAAAAATGGTGTCAGGGCGATCGCTTTTTCTCCAGATGGTCAGACCATAGGAACAGCTAGTCAAGACAAAACAGCGCAACTGTGGCGACGGGGTGACCAGGGATGGGTTGATGCTTATCTTCACCTGACTTTAACAGGTCATGATGATGCTGTAGAGGCGATCGCTTTTTCTCCAGATGGTCAAAATATCGCCACCAGTAGCAAAGACCACACCGTGAAACTATGGGGAATAGATGGCAGTCTAGTTAATACCTTTAGCGGACACCAAAACCCGGTCTGGGACGTGGTATTCTCCCCCGATGGCAAAACTATCGTTTCTGGTAGTAATGACGGTACAGCTAAAGTGTGGGGACTTGATGGCAGTCTGATTAATACTTTACCCTCCCAGGAAGGTTGGGTTTGGTCTGTGGCTATTAGTCCTCCCGATAGCATTATCCGCCGTTTAGGTATTGTTTTCGCCACTGCTGATTTAGCTAATAATATTAAGCTGTGGGATATAGATGGTAATTTGCTATACACCCTAGAAGGTCATCAACAACAGGTCTGGAATGTTAGCTTTAGCCCTGATGGTAAAACGCTGGCTTCGGTAAGTAATGATAAAACTCTTCGACTCTGGGGTTTTGAACACCCTAGCCTCACTATTTTGAGGGGACATAATAGGGGTATTTTAGATGCGGTATTTTCTGAGGATGACAGTTTTGTGGTAACTGGTAGTGATGATAAAACTCTCAGAATTTGGCGACCTAATGGGGAGTTATTACAGACTATTCCTACTAGCGACGGGGGAGTTTTGTCGGTCAGTTTTGCTTCTCAATATCAAATTTTGGCTACTGGTAGCTATGACCAAATCATTCAACTGTGGCAAATTTCCCCTGACGGAACCAACATAACTTTACTAAACACTTTAACTGAACATACTGGACCTGTTTGGTCGGTGGCTTTTAGTCCCAATGGTGAATTTCTGGTAAGTGGTAGTGGTGATAGCACTATCAAACTTTGGAATAAAGACGGGGTTTTACTCAAAAGTTGGTCTTCACAGGGACAGACTATCCGCACGATTGCTATTAGCCGAGATAATCAGTTAATTGCTTCTGGTGGTAGTGGTGGAATGGTGAAAATTTGGGGAGTTGATGGTAGCCTGAAAGGGGAACTAAGTCCATACCACAGGGGAACTATCTTAGGCTTAGATTTTTCTCCTGATGGTCGCTTTTTGGTTTCTGCTGCTGAAGATGATATGGTTATGCTGTGGGATATAAATGGCAATCTAATTAATGATTTTAAAGCTGATCATAATGATATTGTATCGGATGTGACTTTTTCCCCAGATAGTCAAATACTGGCGACAGCGGGGACAGATGGAAGTGCGAAAATTTGGAGTCTTGATGGGGAAAATTTGGCGATTTTTAATGGTCATCGTACCCATCAAACTCGGGTTTTGTCGGTGAATTTTAGCCATGATGGTCAACGGTTAATTTCTACTGATATTGATGGGGTGGCTATCCTGTGGAATATTAAGGATTCTATTAATTATCAAACAGTGCGTAATTATGCCTGTGACTGGATACGGGATTACTTACAAATTCATGCCGACACTGAAAATGGCGATCGCCAAATATGCCAAAATTGAACAGATCCGGTTTTGGATACCCTGACCCACAGCCTTTAAATACCCCAATCAATAATTTTTACTAATATCTTCATCAAAAGAGTTTTAATTTTCAAAATAATGTTAAGATTTAATACAATTTAATTGATAACTTCTCTCAAATACTTGACGACAGAATGGGGGTTTTGCTATGCTTATATAAATCGCATCCAAGGGCTTATTGTGTCTACACGCCCAAAAAAAGCCGGAAACCCTATATATATCGTGAAATATTAATATTTTTTGGTGAAAGTTTAAAATTGCGATGCACGAGTTTTTAAGGATTGAGCCAGGGTCAAAAATTAGCCTCTTGACAAAATAGCGATTTTGTGCGTATCATGCTTTGTTTACAAAAATTGAAGATAAAGCTGTTGATTATTTTATTAATTGTAAGAGGAATTGCAAGAGTGAGATAATTATCAGAATTGACGATGAGATTTTAATTATGATAACTGAATATCGGTCAATTTATCAAGTCGGAGGTAGTCTGCATACCGACTGTCCTAGCTATGTTAAGCGACAAGCAGATACAGACCTGTATGAAGCCTTGAAGCGGGGAGAGTTTGGTTATGTTCTCAACTCTCGTCAGATGGGTAAATCTTCTCTGTTAGTGCAAGCCCGCCACCGTTTACAAGCAGAAGGAATACGTTGTGCGACGTTAGACATGACGGTTATTGGTAGTGAAGATGTTACCCCAATGCAGTGGTATAAGGGAATTTTTGTAGAACTTTGGCGAGGGTTTGGGTTATTAAAATATATGCCATTTAAAGTATGGTGGAAAGAACAAGGCGAACTTTCATTGGTACAGAAATTAAATCAGTTTATAGTTGAGGTTTTACTGCCAACTTTTCCCCATGATATATTTTGCATTTTTATTGATGAGATCGACACTATTTTAAGTTTACCATTTCCGGTAGATGATTGGTTTGCATTTATTCGATTTTGTTATAACCAAAGGGCAACTGAGGCAGCATATCAACGGTTAAATTTTGCGATTTTCGGGGTAGCTAATCCCTCCGATTTAATTAGAGATCGCACCCGAACCCCTTTTAATATTGGCACAGCGATCGCACTTTCGGGGTTTACCCTAGAGGAAGCAAAACCCCTACAAAAGGGATTAAATGTTCCGGGTTTTAATGGGGAAATTTTGCTGCAAGAAATCTTAAACTGGACAGGAGGACAGCCGTTTTTAACTCAGAAGTTATGTAATCTCATATATTACCAATATCATCAAGATATTAATCCGCTAAATCGTGGTCAAATAGCATCGGAAAAAGAGTTTATAAAAACATTGGTGATTAACCAGATAATTACTAATTGGGAAAAGCAAGACGAACCGGAACATTTGCGAACCATTAGAAATCGAATTATTAGCAATCCTCAAATCTGCTCAAGATTATTAGGTATTTATCAGAAAATACTCCTAGAGACCGAAATACCCTTTGATGGTAGTCGGGAAGAAACGGAGGTTTTACTATCGGGATTAATTGAAAAATCCGGGAGTATGCTAAGAGTTAAAAATCCCATTTATGAGCATATTTTTAACTTAGAATGGACGCAAAAACAGCTAAATTTACTACGTCCCTATTCCCAAAACTTTGAGGCTTGGATAGCTTCTTGTCAAACAGATGATTCTCGACTTTTACGAGGTCAAGCCTTGTTAGAAGCGCGAAATTGGGCGTTAGGAAAAAGTTTAAGTGATGGTGATTATCAATTTTTAGCAGCTTCGGAAAAATGCGATCGCGCTGCCATGCAACAGGCTTTAGAAGCGGAAAAATTAATCGCGGTAGAAGCGAGACTTTTAGAAGAATATAAAAACTCAAGACTACAGCGGCGACTGTTAACCACGGTAGTTTTATCACTATTGTTCTCCCTAGGGTTAGCTGGTTTAGCTTACTCCCAATATCGTCGAGCGATCGCCAGCTACGAAATCACCAAAGTCCGAGAAATTGAGGCCCTAATTTCCGCCACAGAGGGTCAGTTTTTATCACAAAATAGCTTCAATGCTTTAATTAATGCTGTACGGGCAAAAATGAGGATTAAGGATGTCAAAAATCCCGATTATAATATCCAAAATAAAGTAAATTCTGTCTTGATTCAATCTGTTTATGGGATGAATGAATATCATAGTTTTGGTCGTCAGGAAGACCGAGTTTGGTCTTTAGATTGGAGTAAAGATGGTGAACAGATAGCGATTATTACCCGCACTAATTCTCAAGATGTTGACCGAAGGGATAAAATTATTACAGACAATAATCAGATTCTGATTTTTAATCGGCGGGGAAAACTACTGAATATTATCCCAAATTTTGCCTATGAATTACGAACTCTAGCTTTTTTCCCAGACGGCTATATAGCCACGGGACACAGCAATGGGGAAATCAGAATTTGGTCAAATGAAGGTGATTTGGTGTTCACGTTTTCCGCCCATGAGGAAGAAATATGGGATCTGATAATTCGGGAGCAAGACACCATAGCCACTTCTAGCAATCGTGGTTCTATAAAACTTTGGCGCAGAGATGGCACTTTATTAAATGAATTTGTGGGTCATACTCAATTGGTGAAAAAGATAGCCTTTTCTCCAGACGGTAACCGCCTGGCTTCTGTAAGTGATGATGGTACAGTGAAACTGTGGGACATAACAGGAGAATTATTAGCTGATTTTGAGCATTCTCAAGAACCTGTGGAGGCTTTGGCTTTTTCTCCTGATGGTCAGTATCTAGTGGCTGGAGGTCATAATAGAGAATTGAAATTATGGTCTATTAATGAAAGGTCTGCTATTGTCCTCGGAAAACATGACAATAGTATTAGGACTGTGGCTTTTTCTCCTGATGGTAATATAATTGCTTCTGGGAGTTGGGATCAGACTATCCGTTTATGGAATCCTGACGGTAGACACCTGCAAACTTTTGTTTCCCATACTGCGCCGCTTACTCAACTCGCCTTTAGTCCTGATGGTGAAACTCTGGCTTCTGCTGATTTCAATGGGGAGGTTAAACTATGGAAAGTTAAGAGTCCGTTTTTGACTGTGTTATCAGGACATGAAACCCATCTGCGGAGAGTAGCTTTAACTCCAGACCATCAGCAAGTTTTCTCTGTTAGTTGGGGTGGAGAAGTTTATCGCTGGGATATGCAGGGTCGTTTACTGGGAAGACTAGAAGGTCATGATAAGGGTGTAATTGGTCTAGGGGTTTCTCCTGATGGTGAAATTGTGGCGACAGGTAGCTGGGATGAAAGTATTCGCCTCTGGAATATGGAGGGAGAGTTATTAAAGGTGATCAATAATGCTCATTCTATGGGGGTAAATCAATTAGCTTTTTCGCCAAATGGTGAGGTGATAGCTTCGGTGGGAAATGATAAGAAAGTGAAATTGTGGAGTCGAGTTGGGGAGTTTATACGGGAGTGGGAATATTCGGAAGTGATTACGGGGGTTGCTTTTAGTCCTGATGGTAAAATGGTGGTTACGGGTAGTGAGGATAAGGAGGTCAGAGTTGTATATATAGACGGGTCTGGGACGCGGTTAATTGGTAATCATCAGGGTAGTGTTTGGGGGGTGGCTTTTAGTCCCCAAGGTGATATTATTGCTTCTGCTAGTACAGATAACACGGTCAGATTATGGTTTTTAGATGGTAGAAAATCGATAGTTTTGCATCATCAGGGAATTGTTGATCACGTGGCTTTTTCGCCAGATGGTGAGATGATTGCTTCGGCTAGTTGGGATGGCACTATTCAACTTTGGACTAATGAAGGGGTGAAACTCAAAACGTTAATCCGACATCAAGGACCAGCGCGGACTGTGGCTTTTAGTAATGATGGGAAATGGATTATTTCTGGGGGAGATGATCATAAGGGGATTATCTGGAATGTGGCTGAGATTATGGCTTTGGATGAGTTGAGTTATGCTTGTTATGTCATCCAAGACTACCTTAATTATCACCCGGAATTAAAGGATGAGGAACGAAATTTGTGCGATCGCTTTAATTAAAGTGGGATGAAAGGTTAACTTAGCCCCTAAAATTGGGGCTATTGGGCTATTCTTCTGGCAGATCCCAATCAGCGATCGCCTCCCATCCTTTTCCGCGCCGCACCAGGACAGGATCATCAGCACTTAAATCAATAATTGTCGAGACTTGATAATCCAAATCAGCGCCATCATCAACAATAATATCAACCAAATTCTCCAAGGCATCAAAAAGCTGAAACTTATCATAATTTTGGGGAATTTTCCGAATTAAAGCCGAGGGTTCATCTTCTTCTTTAATATGTGCAGAAGTAGAGATGACCGGATTTCCTAGAGATTCCAAAATCGCTAAACACACGGGATGATCAGGAACCCTAATTCCGGTGGTTTTCCGCTTAGGTGACATGACCAATTTGGGCACTTGTTTAGTGGCGGGAAGCACAAAAGTATAACTCCCCGGAATCAATTTTTTGATGGTGCGATAAGCCTCGTCAGTAACTATGGCATAATCGGCAATATTGGATAAGGATGAACACAAGAAGGTGAGAGGTTTATCATTGGAAATCTGCTTAATTTGTCGTACCTTTTGGACTGCAGATTTAACGGTGAGGTCGCAACCGATCGCATAAACAGTATCAGTAGGGTAAAGCATCACCGCCCCACGTTTAAGGGCATCGTTAATTTGTTCAATGGTGCGTTTTTGAGGATTTTGGGGATGAATTTCGTACAGAGTAGCCATATAATAAAGTCCATGAACTCGAATAATTATCGAACAATTAAAGTTTAAAGTCAGAATGACGATCTGATCATGCCCAATTTTTGAGTAAAATAACTTTAAACTAAAATCGATACCACTTAAACCAGACCGCCGAAAATGATCAATATAGCCTACCTTCAATGCCCCACTGGAATAGCTGGGGATATGTGCCTCGCCGCCTTAGTTCATGCCGGGGTCCCTCTGGAGTATCTCACGACACAGTTAGAAAGGCTGGGAATGGCTGAGGAATATCGGCTATGGGCTGAAAAGGTAACTCGCCAGGGTCAACAAGCGACGAAGGTTCATGTAGACCTAACTCGCCACGATCATCACACTCGCCACCTACCAGATATTGAAGCCATTATCAAAGCTGCAAAACTTCCCCCAAGGGCAGAAAACATGAGTTTAGCTGTATTCCGCAAGCTGGCGGAAGCGG
Organism: Arthrospira sp. PCC 8006; assembly: GCF_046480465.1. Lineage (NCBI taxonomy): Bacteria > Bacillati > Cyanobacteriota > Cyanophyceae > Oscillatoriales > Microcoleaceae > Arthrospira > Arthrospira sp. PCC 8006. The sequence goes on along the minus strand of NZ_PKGG01000042.1, from coordinate 5,229 downwards.
AAGGGGCGGTTCATGGTATTGACCCGGAAAAGGTACATTTTCACGAAGTGGGGGCTACAGATGCGATCGTGGATATTGTCGGAACCTGTTTGGGGTTGGACTGGTTAAAAATCGATCGCCTCTATTGTTCTGCTTTTCCGGTAGGTGGGGGCACATTCCGGGCTGCCCATGGAATTTTGCCAGTACCTGCCCCTGCTGTTCTGAAACTCTGGGAAATGCGTAGTGTTCCAGTTTATAGCAATGGCATTGAACGAGAATTAGTTACCCCAACGGGGGCGGCGATCGCTGTAACTTTGGCTACAGAATTCGGACCGCCACCGCCGATGATTCTGAAACGGGTGGGACTAGGGGCCGGTTCGTCAAATTTTCCCATCCCTAATATTCTCCGCCTATGGTTAGGGGAAACTGAGGACACAGATAAACCCAAGGCGGAAAGTCATGGTTTGGGGGGGACTTTCCATGATCATGATGAGGAAATGGTGGCGGTATTAGAAACTCAAATTGATGACCTTAGCCCCCAAGCGATCGCCTATGCTTCTCAGGCTTTATTATCGGCGGGGGCGGTGGATGTTTTTGTGCAACCTGTGACGATGAAAAAGTCTCGCCTTGGGGTATTATTAACTGTGATTTGTCACCCGGAAGCTGTGGATACTTGCCGGAATATTCTGTTTGCAGAAACCACTACTTTAGGGATTCGTCAAAGTTGGCAATGTCGGACTATTCTTAACCGCGAATTACAGACGGTTGACACTGAATATGGTTTGGTGAGAATTAAGGTGGCTTTTTCAGGCGATCGCATTATTAATGTGCATCCCGAATATGAGGACTGCGCTACCCTCGCCCAACAGCATCAAATCCCCTGGTTAGATATTCATCAAAAAGCCATACAACATTGGCAGTTAATACAACAACAGCAAGCCGAATCAATTGCTCCTCAATTATAAAGGATTTCTGGCTAGTTTGTCAACCCCCAAATCAAGGGGGTTTCTGTTTGTCCTAGGAAGTTGTTAAGACTTGTTTTAAATAAATTCCGGTGTAGGAATGGGGGTTATTAGCGACATTTTCAGGGGTTCCGGTGGCGATAATTTGACCACCGCGATCGCCTCCTTCGGGTCCCAAGTCCACCACCCAATCAGCACAACGAATCACATCTAAATTATGTTCAATCAAGATAATAGAATTACCCTTATCGACCAACCTTTGTAAAACATTCAATAACTGATGAACATCATAAAAGGATAAACCGGTAGTGGGTTCATCAATTAAATATAGAGTTTTACCAGTAGCGCGCTTTGACAATTCAGAAGCCAATTTAACCCGTTGTGCTTCTCCCCCAGAAAGGGTAGGCGCGGGTTGTCCTAACTGAATATAACCCAAACCGACATCAACCAAAGTTTGCAGCCTAGTGTTAGCGCGGGGGATGTTTTCAAAGACTTTTAAAGCCTCGTCAGCGGTCATATTCAAGACATCAGCGATAGAATAGCCTTTATATTTAACCTGGAGAGTTTCCCGGTTATATCGTGCGCCTTTACATACTTCACATTGCACATAAACATCAGGGAGAAAATTCATTTCAATCACATTTACGCCCTGTCCGCTGCAGGCTTCACAGCGTCCGCCTTTAACATTAAAAGAAAACTGTCCTGGCTTATATCCCCTAGCTTTCGCCTCAATGGTTTCTGCAAATATTCCTCGGATAATATCAAACACTCCGGTATAGGTAGCGGGGTTAGAACGTGGAGTGCGTCCAATGGGAGATTGATCAATGACAATGACCTTATCTAAAGCATCTAATCCCCGAATTTTATCTAATTGTTTAGGAAAGGCAATTTTCCCGTAAAAATGATGTTGGAGGGCGGGATATAATAAGTCATTAATTAAGGTAGATTTCCCGGAACCTGATACACCAGTAATACAGACAAATTTACCGAGGGGTAATTCAACATCGATATTTTGCAGATTATTACAATGGGCGTTTTGGAGAAATAGCGATCGCCCATTTCCGGGACGGCGGCTGGTGGGAGTTTCAATTTTTTTGCGTCCAGAAAGATAAGCACCCGTGAGGGATTTTTCAGTAGTTAATAAAGTTTTAAAATCTCCTTGGGCGACAATTTCCCCCCCATTAACTCCCGCCCCCGGACCGATATCAACCAACCAATCAGCGGCGCGGATAGTTTCCTCGTCATGTTCAACTACAATTAAGGTATTGCCTAAATCTCGCAACTTTATCAAGGTCTTTAATAGTCTGCCATTATCCCGTTGATGTAAGCCAATACTAGGCTCGTCTAAGACATATAAAACGCCGGTTAAACCCGCGCCAATTTGAGTAGCTAATCGAATCCTTTGGGCTTCTCCTCCAGACAAAGTAGACGCGGATCTAGCGAGGGTCAAATAATCCAAACCGACATCTATCAAAAACTGTAATCTTGCCTTAATTTCCCGTAAGACTAAATCCCCGATTTGGGCTTGGCGATCGCTCAATTGTAGCTGATTAATTTTAGCCAAACAATCCCGAATGGAAACCTCTGTTAAATCTGCTATATTATACTGTCCCAAATAGACAGATAGCGCCTCTGGCTTCAATCGTTTACCGTGACAAACTTCGCAGGGCTGGTCAATCAAATAAGGTGCTAATTTCTGCTTTTGCGCCTCGGAACCTGTTTCCTCATATTGTCGGAGTAACATGGGAATTGCACCGAGATAGGGGCGGTAATAACTGCGACTTTCTTGGTAGCGGGAATCAGTTTCTATTAAAATGGGTTCCTCACTCCCATAAAGAATAATATGCTGTTGTTCAGATGTCAGTTTTTTCCAGGGTGTCGAAATCTCGAAATCGAAGGCTTGGGCGACACTATGAAGTAGGGATAAATAAAAGGAATTGTCTTTATCTGACCAGGGGGCGATCGCATTATAAACAGGTTGTGAAGGGTCAGGAATAATCAATTCTGGGGAAAAAGTCCGCCAGTGTCCCAAACCATGACAAGCCGGACAAGCGCCATAGGGAGAATTAAAAGAAAATAGACGGGGTGAAAGTTCTTCCATAACCGCGCCATGTTCAGGACAAGCAAAGTTTTCGGAAAAGACCAATTGCTGAGGTTTGGGGAAGTTTTCTTCTGGTGATATATTGAGGTTATCCAAAATCTGAATAATGGCAATACCTTCGGAATGGCGTAAACAGGTAGTTAAGGAATCAACTAAACGTTCCTGTAAACCTGGTTTTACAATGAGTCTATCAATGACAATTTCAATATCATGGAGATGATTTTTGTCTAAGTCTATATGGTCAGACAATTCGAGAATTTCCCCATCAATTCTGACCCGGACAAAGCCTGAAGATGCTAAACTAGATAAGAGTTTGCGATGAGTGCCTTTTTTCCCTCGGACAACAGGCGCAAGAATGAGAAACTTAGTGCCTTCAGGAAGTGCCATAACTTGATCGCACATTTGGTCAATAGTTTGGGGGGCAATATTGCGATCGCATATAGGACAATGAGGAGAACCCGCCCGACCAAATAATAGACGTAAATAATCATAAATTTCGGTGACTGTTCCGACGGTAGACCGAGGGTTATGGGAGGTAGATTTTTGGTCAATAGAAATGGCGGGACTCAACCCCTCGATCGCATCAACATCAGGCTTATCTAATTGTCCTAAAAATTGTCTCGCATAGGCACTAAGGGACTCGACATAACGCCGTTGTCCTTCGGCAAAAATGGTATCAAAAGCGAGGGAAGATTTCCCAGAACCTGAAACGCCAGTAAATACAATGAGGCGATCGCGGGGAAGTTCCAGATTGATATTTTTGAGGTTATGTTGTCTCGCGCCAATAATTCTAATAGTGTTCAGACTAGCCGGGGATATGGTAGATTGGAGATCGGAAAATTTCGCAGGTTTAGCCATTAGGTTAAGGTAGGATAATACAATAATCAGAGAAGTGATAATTTGAGGGCTACGAATTTATCTATGCTTAGAAGTATCGAGGTAGACTATCGATTTCCCCCGGGAATAGATCCAGAACGTCAAGGGAAAGTTATCGCCATTGGACAAACAGCGGGAACTTGGGATGCACGTTTTCAACACCGGGAAGAGGTGATGCGATCGCATTTAGGAGAGGTGATCAATATCCAAACTGATAATCAAAAATATAGCATTGTTACCATTGCTTTTCCAGAGGCTAATGTAGAAAACGATATCCCCAGCCTACTAACGATGATTTTTGGTAAATATTCCATGGCGGGTAGTGGAAAGGTAATTGCAGTCCGGCTGGGGGAAAATTACGGGAAACGCCCCAAACTAGGAATTACGGGAATTCGCGATCGCCTGGAGGTCTCCAAGCGACCCCTAATTATGGCGATTTTTAAACCCGCCTTGGGGTTGTCCGCCGCCGACCACGCGGATATTTTGGAACAGGTGGCCTTTGCGGGATTAGACCTAATTAAGGATGATGAAATCCTGCCAGACTTGCCCACAGCGCCCACTCTTGAACGCTTAAAGGCTTGTCGAGGGGTGTTAGATAGGGTGAGAAGCGAAACGGGTCGCAACGTCCTCTATGCGGTAAATATCACGGGTTCTGCGATCACCTTAATCGAAAAAGCGAGGACTCTAGTTAAGGCGGGCGCAAATGCCCTATTATTAAATGTCCTAACCTACGGATTTTCGGTATTGGAGGCGATCGCCAGTGACCCAGAAATCAATGTTCCGATTTTTGTGCATCCTGCGTTTGCTGGTAGCCTCTGTGCGTCACCGGATCACGGTTTAGCTTATTCTGTGGTTTTGGGGACTCTCATGGCCCATGCTGGGGCGGATGCGGTTTTGTATCCAGCCCATTATGGTAGTTTACCGTTTGACCCCACGGAAGAAGCCAAAATTAGGGATACTTTGCGATCGCGTAATATTTTCCCAGTCCCTTCTGCTGGTATCCATGCGGGAATTATTCCCCAGGTATTAGCCGACTATGGCAATGATGTTATTCTCAATGCCGGAACTGGTATCATGGATCATCCAGATGGTCCCGCCGCTGGTGTTCAAACCTTCAAGGAAGTAATAATGGATAATTTATAATTGATATTGATAATTGTAGGGGCGGGTTCCGCAGTTAATTAGAAGACCCACCGACCATATTAATAAACCCGCCCCCCCACCCGGTAATTAATGGATAATGGATAATCGTAGGGGCGGGTTCCGCAGTTAATTAGAAGACCCACCGACCATATTAATAAACCCGCCCTC
>NZ_PKGG01000645.1:0-299 GCF_046480465.1 Arthrospira sp. PCC 8006 | reverse complement strand
GACAGCATTAGGAACTATAGTAACCACTAGCTTCGGTGATTTTTCGACTGCCACCTAAATACGACTAGCCTCCTTATCCACTATACGTCAATAACTATTCACTATTCACTATTCACTATTCACTATTCACTATTCACTATTCACTACTCACTACCAACTAACTCTCTCTTACCACTCCGGCAAGCCTCTTTCGGGTCTTTTGGTAGGTTTTTTCCTGTTTTGTTGGATATATCTCAACTCAGCTGCATTCATGGCATCCAGAATTTGAGCAGCTTGTTCCGGAGTAAGGTTCATCTCCT
>NZ_PKGG01000226.1:0-8172 GCF_046480465.1 Arthrospira sp. PCC 8006 | reverse complement strand
GACAATGCAACGTTTCATAAAGGGGGACGGATTCCTGAGCTAGTGGAGGCGGCTCAATGCCGTTTGCTCTATCTACCACCTTATTCGCCAGACCTCAACAAGATAGAGAAATGTTGGTCGTGGTTGAAAGCCCGCATTCGCCATTGCACGTGAGCAGTTTGATTCTCTCGATGATGCCATGGATTCCGTTATAAAAGCTGCGTCCTAACCACCTTGACCAATGCTATATGACCTTGAGTTCCCTGCCTTGTTTGGGGGTTCAATCCAAACGTTGGGACGTATAAACAGTTATGGRGAATGGTTCGAGGCTCCGACCTCTTATCCAGACTCGGGGCTGGCTTCCCCACTAGGAGGTGATTTCAGGCATAACAGCCTTATTTGGTCTCCTCAACATTTCGCACTCTCTACTCATTGTTATCATGGGGTCATAACTTCCCATTCAAAACAGTTTGTTTTATGACCTTGAGTTCCCTGCCTTGTTTGGAGAGGTTGAGTTCCAAACGTCGGGACATATAAACAGTTATGGGGATGGTCAGAGACGAGCCTCTTATATCCAGACTCGGGGCTGGATTCCCCACAGGGTGGTTATTTCAGGCATCTCAGCCTTATTTCATACCCGAATCGTCCGATACGAGGCAGCAAGACGTATAGCCTTACCTTTCCACCCCATGAAGGGAAAGCCATCGCTTAATCCAAAGATTGGCTGACTGTTCTCAAACAGGGGAAACAACAACCCAACAACAAACCGCCCACCCTGTAGGGGCGGGTGCTGAGATACGCCGCGCAAAAAACCAGCCAACTTTTTCTGTGATATTGAAATGCCTCGTATGGACGGCTTGGAACTTCTCTCCGGAATGCAGAAAGACCCACAACTCGAAGGTCTACCTATTGCTATGTTAACTTCTAGGGGGGGGGCTGACAGACACCGCCAGATGGCTTATCAATTAGGCGCGAGAGGCTATTTTACTAAGCCTGCGCCTGTACGATGAACTGGAGCCGCGGGGCGAATGTTACGCGCGTACTTTGTGGGAAACCGGCGATCGCTAAAGCATAATTTAGGGGCGGGTTGCCGTAAGTTTCTCATGATTATGGAATAATCACAACCCGGTTGCGTCCGTCTGCTTTGGCGCGGTAGAGAGCAGCATCAGCCGCCTGGATTAGGTCTATACCTATACTACCATGCTTGGGAAAGGCTGCCACACCGAAGGAGGCGGTGATACTGCCTAAATGTTGACCACCACTGGCTACTACAAGGGAGGCGATCGCCTCTCTAATTTGTTCAGCCCTCATGGAAGTATTTTCTAGGGAAGACCCCGGCAAAATTAGGGTCATTTCTTCACCCCCATAGCGACAAGCAACATCATATTCTCGCACCTTCTGTTTCAGCAGTTCTCCCACTTTTTGTAATACATAATCCCCCGCATCATGACCGAATGTATCATTAAAATGCTTAAAATTGTCTATATCCATCATGATGACCCCAATGGGGTGCTTTTGCCGTTGGGCTCGGGCTATTTCCTGACTCAAATATTCCTCTAAATAGCGACGATTAAAAAGTCCGGTGAGAGGGTCACGGATGCTCTGATGTTCCAGAGTGGCGCGGAGGTTTAAATTGGCGATCGCCATCCCTATCTGTTCCGCCACCGTACTCGCCGCCTGCTGTTTTGCCTCAGATAAAGCCGTCGCCGAATCTGTACTTAGATAAAACAAACCCAAAGTCTCTCCCTGAGCCATCATCGGAACACACAATGTGCAAGAGAGGGTAGAACTTACCTGAATATGTCGGCAAGAAATACCCCCTTTTTCATGATTACATAAATGTACCCTTCCCCGGCGCAAAGCCCAACAATCTTTCGGCACAAAAACCGAGACTGAGGTGCATTCTTTTCCCCAAGAAGAAATCATTTCCAGCGAGTCCCGGGAAGCCGCCATCAAAAAAATTCCGCCAGCACATTCTGGGAAAAGGGGTTCTAGCAAATAGCTAATCGCTTCACAGGCTTCTTGTACAGTCAAAGCCGCCTGCATAAAGTCGCTAATTTCACTCAAAAGCAACATTTCTGCATGGCGTTGATCTAGTTCATTGATCCGATTATTCAATTGTTCGTTTGCTAGACTTAGGGCTTTTTCCGATTGTTTAATTCCGGTGATATCACGGAAAGTCACCGCGAAACCATCCCCTAATTTGACCGAAATATTTTCAAACCAAAAGTCAATGCCATACTGGTTATAATAAAACTCTTTTTTCACGGATTTTTCCGATTCTACCACTTCCACATAGTGTTCAAATAAGCCACTTTCTTGATACTCTGGCAATTCCTCCAGTAACCTTTTCCCAATTAACTCATCTGCTGATTTACCGACTACTTTACCAGCGCTAGGATTCACCAATAACCATTCAAAATCAATAATCTTACCCTGTTCATTCCGAACCGAACGAAACGCCATAATCCCATATTCGGAACTATTCAGAATCCCACTAAGCTGCATTTCCGAAGTTTTTAAGGCTTCTTGAATACTCACCAGTTGACTAATATCAGTTAATAAGCTAATAGCCCCCACAAAGTTACCTTGGTTATCTAACTGATGCGTAGTAGAAACGATCGCCCACAAAGCCGTCCCATCTCGGCGTTGAAATTTACAGGTATGCTGTTCCTGGATACCTTGCTTTCTCCTTTCGAGGTAGTTTTGGGTTTGAAGTTGCTCTGAGGAGTTCAAGAAGTCTATCAACCCCATACCTATCATTTCCGATGGAGTATAACCCAGCATATCTGCCATTCGTTGATTCACAAAGGTAGTTTTAGCATCCCCATCAATTATCCATACCCCCTCTAGGGTAGTTTCAATAATGCGGCGATAACGCGCCTCGCTTTCTTGTAGTGCAATTTCCGACTTTTTGCGATCGCTAATATCAATATGACAGCCTACCATCCTCATAGCATTACCATCATCGTCCCACTCAATCACCTGTCCAGAACACACCACCCAAACCGTCGAACCATTTTTGTGGCGATATCGAACTTCGTTGTAGTAGGGGATTTTACCACGACTTTTTATATGTTTTTCAAAACAGTCTAATACTCCCGGCAAATCTTCTGGAAAAAGCAGGTTTTGCCAACTTTCGGGGGAGTTGGGCAGTTCGTGATCCTCATAGCCAAACATACGCTTAAAGCCCGGACTAAGGTATTCTGTATTGCCGGAAATATCCCAATCCCAATATCCGGCTAGGATGATATCTAAAATATTATCTAATAGTTTCACTTCTCGGCTAATAGATTCAGCCTGTTGTCGCATATCTTCCGCGCGGATATGTTCCTGTTCTAATTTTTTTTGTAGGGTGATATCTTGGATAGTCCCATCAGAAAAAATTGGCTGATTATTATCGTCATAAAGGGTCTCGCAATATTCTTGTGCATACTTAATTCTACCATCATTTAGTAAAATGCGGTAACTAATACTATAGGACTGGCGATCGCATAGATGTTGGTTATACATATCATTTACTAAATCGCGATCTTCTGGATGTACAAAGCTGAGAAATTCATCGTGGGTATAGCTAAAATTTTCTGGTTCAATTTCAAAGAACGCAAACACCTCGTCTGACCATAATAATCTCTGGGTTTTGTGATCAAGTTGCCAAGTACCAAGTCCCGCTATTTTTTGGGCTTTCCGCAGTTTCGTTTCCGTGGTTCTTAATTCTGCCTCTATCCGGGTTTTTTCCTGTAATTCAATCTGTAACTGTTGATGGTTAGTGGCTTGTTGAAGCCCGATAGCTAATTGTACAGATAAGGCTCGTAGTAGTTCGATTTCTTCGGCTTTCCATTGCCGTGGATGTTCACTTTCAGTTACATTAAGCAGCCCCCAAAGTTGTTCACCACACAGCAGAGGTAGTATAATTTTAGCGCGGGTATGAAGCCGGATCAGCATCTCTCGGTGACAGTCCGTCATTTCTGTAGTATAAATATCCGAAACTACCCTAATCTTTCCTTGGCGATAAATCTCCGCCTGGCTTTGCTTAAAACAGGTATCTGCGATGCGTTCTCCTATCAAAGAAACCGGCGAATTAGTAGACTCTGCTACCACTACCGTTTCCCAATCATCGCCAAACCGCCAAATATTAACGCGATCGCATTTTAGCACCTGTCGCACTTGCTCAACCGTAGTATCTAAAATCGTCTGTAAATCTAGGGATGAGCGAATTTTAGTAGCCAATTCTGAGATTAACTTTTCCCCTTCAGCCCGCTTCCTTAATTCAGCAGTCCGCTGTTTAACCTGTGATTCTAATTCAGCCGCCCGATTTTGTAGAAGTTTGAATTTTTCCGATTCTAGCCGCGAGACTTTCTCCTCTAGCACCTCCGCCAATTTGTATAATTCCAACGGATTAAAACATTGCAGTAAACTGGTTTGCGTGACAATTCCTAATAGTTCTCCCCTTTCTCCCGTGACTATCCCCCGACCGATTCGGCGCTGTTCCATTAGTTGCTGAACTTGCCATAAATTCTCCTCTAGTCTAATCGTAAATAAAGGGGAACTCATCATATTTGAAGCCCGGATATTTTCCCAGTTTAAACCCAAGGATTGAAACTGCAATAAATCTCTCTCCGTCAAAATTCCGAGGGGAATTTGCATAGCATGATCAGCATCACCCTGAGTTTCCGCAATCACCACACAACTAACCCGTCTTTCCGACATTAACCGGGCTATTTCTAACATTGTCTGATCACAGTTAGCAGATACAACATTGCGGGTCATCACTTCCGAGACTAACCGCAACCGCAATAAGTCAATGGGGCGCATCAATTTTCGCAGACTCTCATGGGTAACCAGTCCCACTAAGCGATCGCTATCATCAACTATAGGTAAATGTCGAATCCGGTGCTTTTGTAGTAAGTTAATAATAGTGAGTGAATCCGTAAGTTCTGATTCCCGTAAAGTAATGACAGATGGAGTCATTACCTCCTCAATTAGTAACTGTCCCAGATTTTGCTGTTGGGCGGCTAGACCCACAATATCGCGCTGTGTAAGGATACCAACCACCATTAGGTCTTGCAACACTATCACACAAGTTGATCGGGCTTCTAGGTCCGGTTCTGACTCGGATATTGATATATTATCAGTCATCTGACACTGAAGGCGGACACCACTCATACACGCGATCGCTTCCATGACAGTTAAATCACCTGATACTATCAAAGGATCTCGAATTATGGCTGATTTTACTTCTGGTTGCATAGCTGATATCAATAAAATTTCACTGGTGAATATATTTTTATCTAATCAAGACACAAACCTGACGAGAGTTGGGCTTATCCGATTATATAATATTTAGGGGTAGATTGCCATCAGCATTTATAAGCAACCCATAACCAGAGCAATTTACCTTGAGTTTCTAGCTTTTTCATCCCCAGCCGCCCAAGCCGCCGCCGCTGTTTCCGCCGTAATACTAACTACCCTATAAAAGGCGATCGTCCCCAATAAAATACCTGGTGCAATTGAACTTTCTAATAATCCTAAAACCGTAGCTTCAAACACTCCCAAACCTCCGGGAGCCCCCGGAACCACCAACCCCAATAACCAGGCCAAACTAAAAGCACCAAAAACCCTCGGCACTTCCAGCCAATTAAAATAACCCATAGCCAGCAGAGTTAGAATAAACCCAATTCCCCGTAATCCCACAAATACCAACTCTCCTAAAAACGGCTTAATCGGATAGCGTTGTAGTTGTATAGTATCCGTGTATTTATCTTTAAAATCACTAAAATTTTCCGACCTTAATTTAACTCTACCCAACCACCCTAAAACCGGATTTAAAAGCCGAGGATGAACAGCAGCCAAAACCACAATTAAACATAAAATCTGCAACCATAAATGAGCAGATTCGAGAGTGATTAAAGCTATAAACAAAGCTGCTGCCGCCATCAATAAAGGCTCCAACAAAACACTTAAAGTAGCTATACCTAAAGCTATTCCCGCATTTTTAGTAGCTACAATACGCCCATAAAAATGCCAAATATTACCAGGAATATACTTAGCGATGTTAGTCTTTAAATAAATCTGGATACCCCGGCGAAAATCAATCCCTTTATCCCCCCCATATTTCAACTCTGTTAAAATCCATAACCACACCCAGGCAGACCATATATGAGCCAGAAAAGTGACCACCCAAGCCACAGCTAAATATCCCCAACTTTTGCCAGTAATTTGCAGTGCTGCCACCTCTCGCCAGTGGTTTTTAATAGCCGTAGCCAGGAAAAATAAAGTAATGCCCAAAATCAGCCAACGTAACCAAGGTTTACACCGAGATATATAGGATTTCAAAACTTAACCCTCAGTCGATTAAACCTGCCAAAAGCATCAAAAGGATAGCTAGAGACTACCCGACCGGCACCGATAAAATGTTCCGCATAATATTTACTAACGGGATTATTGGCGTGCCACAAATCATCATAACCAATACCATTATTACCATGTTCTGGCCCCGAACTATGTATATATTTACCATCACCCAAATAAAGGCCGACATGAGTAGTTTTAGATGATGTCCCAAAAAAAACTAAATCCCCTGGCTTCATTTCCCAGATAACTGGTGGTATAGGTTGAACAAACCCCTGTTGTTGATAAGCGTCTCGCGGTAGCCAAATACCCTGCCCAGAAAAAGCAGCTTGTATCAAACCCGAACAATCATAATTTGGCCCTAGCGTCCCTCCCCATAGGTAAGTATTACCAATTTTGGCAGCTTCGTGACAAAATGCGATCGCCTTATTTATACCCTGGTTAATCTTTTGGGGTGATATAATTGTCCGGGGTAATGGTAATGGTGAGTTTAGCAAATGTTCAACATCCCCCGCCGCCAACCAACCTGGGTAATCATCCTCCCACAGTTGCACAGGTATAGCTAACATATCCTCAGCAGTGTTAACCTCAAATACGCGCAGGTGTCGTCCAGTCGCCGCCTGAGTTGCCAGAGTCCTACACTCAGGAGAATCATAAATATTCAGATCACCTTTGCATTTATACTCAACTGGGAGTAGTTTTAATGGCACCGTAGTAGGGGAAAGCTGCCCCAAAATATCCGATAATCCGTCAATGACCATATTTGTCACCAATATTTAAAACTAATTTCCTGTTATGGCATTTTTCCATCCCGACCCAAAGATACAAACTCTTGGCACAGGTATTATAGAGGCAACCCGGAGTAAATTTCCAGCACTAAGCGCCAATCAAATAGCCATGACCTGGGTAATTTATGACCCCCCAGTTTCTGTAAATACCGGAGGCGCACTTACACCCGAAGAATTTTGGAAATATCCCGTTAGGGGGTTTGCATATCGGGGAATTGAACGCATTTATCCAGCCAGTGTAGTTAAATTATTTTACTTGGTCGCTGTATACGAGTGGGTGGAAAAGAGGATGTTGCAAATCTCTCCAGAGTTAGAACGTGCCATTAAAGACATGATTGCACATTCTAGCAATGATGCTACCAGTTTAGTCGTGGATGTGTTAACTGGAACCACCAGCGGCCCCGAATTATCACCTGGTCCCTTCGAGACTTGGAAATATCAACGAAATATCATTAATCGCTATTTTCAATCCCTGAATTGGCCGGAACTTGAATCAATTAATGTTAACCAAAAAACCTGGGGTGATGGTGCTTATGGTAGAGAAAGGGCTTTTTTAGGGGAACTGATGGAAAACCGTAATATGCTGACAACTAATGCCACCGCTAGGCTAATACATAGCATTGTCGGAGGCGTAGCAGCATCTTCGGAAGCATCTCAAACAATGATGCAATTGATGCACAGAAATCTTGACCCGGTAGCCTTAGCAGAAGACCCCGAAAATCAGGTTACGGAATTTTTCGGGGAGGGACTACCTGAGAATGCTAAGTTATGGTCAAAAGCCGGCTGGACTTCTCAAGTTAGACATGATGCAGCTTATATTGAAATTCCCGATTTGCCACCTTATTTATTAGTAGTTTTTACCGAGGGCAAATCCCAAAGTAAAAACCCGGAGATTTTACCCTATATTTCTCAATTGGTGGTAGCTGCTATGAGAGACAGTATAGGCGACTTCCTACCGCCAGCCTGAATTTAACCATAGGGTGCGTCAAACCCACCAGTGGTGCGTCAGGCCTCAACATCTCAGGTTAAAATTATGATTTATCTATCTGACGCA
>NZ_PKGG01000593.1:0-386 GCF_046480465.1 Arthrospira sp. PCC 8006 | reverse complement strand
CAACCATNRAAGTCTCCAGTTACTGGGATATAATCACCATTAACTGTAAACGGTTCACTGCTGTAGCTACCATCTTCATTAAAATACCAGATATAGTCAGCAGCCGGACCGGGAGCATACCACAGTATATCTGTCCTTCCTGAACCATTGAAGTCTCCAGTWAYYGGKTYATAAACTCCATTAACCGTAAACGGTTCACTGCTGTAGCTACCATCTTCATTAAAGTACCAGATATAGTCAGCAGCCGGACCGGGAGCATACCACAGTATATCTGTCCTTCCTGAACCATTGAAGTCTCCAGTTACTGGGATATACTCACCAGTTAACTGTRAASGGTTSRCTAGTGTATTCTGGTATGGGTCTGGTTCCATCAATAGGCTGAAAAA
>NZ_PKGG01000495.1:0-771 GCF_046480465.1 Arthrospira sp. PCC 8006 | reverse complement strand
CGTTACCATTAACGTCCTTAGTAATGATAGTGACCCTGATGGTGTTTTAGTCCCGGATACGGTGACGGTGGTTGATTTACCAGATTACGGTAATATCACCGTTAACCCTAACGGAACCATCACCTATAGCCATGACGGTTCATCTACCARTAGCGATCGCTTTACTTATACCGTAGAAGATGATGATGGCGCTACCTCTAACGAAGCTACCGTTTTCCTGACTATCGAGGAAAATCAGCCACCCACCGCTAATGATGATAACGCCACGGTCCGCACCGGAAACGCCGTTACCATTAACGTCCTTAATAATGATAGCGACCTTGATGGTGTTTTAATCCCAGATACGGTGACGGTAGTTGACTCTCCCAACTACGGTAATATCACCGTTAACCCTAACGGAACAATCACCTATAGCCATGACGGTTCATCTACCAGTACGGATAGCTTTACTTATACCGTAGAAGATGATGATGGCGCTATCTCTAACCTAGCCACCGTCTCCCTGACTATCCAAGAAAATCAACCCCCCACCGCTAATGATGATAACGCCATAGTGATGATGGGTAACGCCGTTACCATTAACGTCCTTAGTAACGATAGCGACCCTGATGGTGTTTTAATCCCAGATACCGTCACCGTAGTTGACTCTCCCAACTACGGTAATATCACCGTTAACCCTAATGGAACAATCACCTATAGCCATGACGGTTCATCTACCAGTACGGATAGCTTTACTTATACCGTAGAAGATAATGATGGCGCTATCTCTAA
>NZ_PKGG01000595.1:0-378 GCF_046480465.1 Arthrospira sp. PCC 8006 | reverse complement strand
CCGTAATAAATGTTTTTATGATTAACTTGTCGGTTATTATAGGCTGTCACCCCATTACTTGAATTTGAACAGTTAACGGCTTGTCCGTGTCCACAACCCGCAAACACAAACACAGCTACTGTTGATATAAATAACCCTAAGAGATTGAGGAACTTTGCGACTTTGCGCCTAGTGTTTTTGTTCGTCATAAATTCTCCTGTTAATTTGAGAGATTTGTTTGATGAACGYGATCGCGCACAGCAAGAACGCCATGAGGCACAACAAGAACGCGATCGCGCCTTTGCTAAACTGCGGGAAATGGGTATCGATCCAGAAACCCTCTGATCGCGAATACTTGATATTTGTCGGGACAATAAACCCGGTTCCTCAGAGAGATCG
>NZ_PKGG01000232.1:0-7936 GCF_046480465.1 Arthrospira sp. PCC 8006 | reverse complement strand
GGAAGTTTCGAAGGTGGGCAAAAAAATTAGGCTGTAGTTGTGAGTCAAGTAGTGAGCAATTTGTTTGTGGGCTTCATCAACTAGATTGCGGATTTTAGTTCTCATTCGTTGAGCCGCTTGCCTCATCCGTCGCCTCCTTGAACGACAGGGTTCCTTGGCGATTCGGCTCATCAAATCATCCAAATGTTGACATAGCCTAGTAATGCGTCCAATATCCCCGGAGCCCAATTCCAGAAACCGAGAGCCATCAAACCCGGTCATAAAAGTTCGGACGCCTGGGTCTAATGCAATTACGCCATTCGCTTCAGTTGGGGTAACGGCGACAGGTTCAGGAAACACCGCAAACCACCGCCCCTTGGCTAAGACTAATTGAGTCCCTTGAACACAAGTTTTAGGGATAGCTTAGGAAACCATGAAAGTTAATCCTTTCGTTAGTCTTGGATACCAACTCCCTGAAGAGAAATTAGCATTGTTAAACTTGATGGCTTGAGAACTATCCCGACAGCTCCTAAACCTTGCGCCAGGACTGACTGAAAAGGCGAGATAGGCATCAAAGATAGCATTCTGCCGAATATGGCCGGGTGTTTCTTTGACCCATGCAGGCAAGTCACTCTGGATCACTTCCGCAGCGTAACTTTAACTTGCTTAGTCGTTTACCACTCCGGGATAATGCAATTGCTTGGTTGTAGCAATACCGACAAGCAGCCAGCCATTTACGCCAGACTTTATTTAGCTCTGGGCTGGGGTAAATCCGAATCTTCTTTGACCTGAGTTTTATATTGACTCCGTCCGTATAATCGGGAACTGAAGCAGTGGAGGATGGCGAGGATGTCCTCAACCATTTCTGGTTCTCGACTGAGACTTGTCTCGTTGAGAACCATGAGTGAGCACCTGTTTTGCTCACAGAGACATCGAAACAAGTCCCATCTAAATCTGGCCAATCGGTCTGGGTGGGCAACGACAACCATGCGGACATCTCCTGACAAGACTTGTCCCAGTCAGGCCAGCATTTTCTTTCCCTTGAAGTTGAGCCCGCCTCCGATTTCGGAGACGACTTCTGCTTCGGGGTAGAGGTTGGACAGTGCGGCCACCTGTCGGTTGAGGTCGGACTGCTGGGCGCGGCTACTAACTCTGGCATAGATAACGACTTTGCGTTTGTCACTGCGTGATGGCATCAGAATATGACTCAACGTTGTATCGTCGTTGCCCAGCGGGGGTTCTGATGGTCTCGATTGAGCCATTTTCGTCCCATCTGCGGAGTGTTCTTTCATGGACTCCAAGGATTTGGGCYGCTTCCTTGGGTTTGACATATCTGGCAATAGGTTTATCCTCAACTCTTCTCGCTTATTATACCATATTGCCCTAAAATGTTAACCTAATTTGAGATTAAATCATGCTCTTCCGAGTCAAGAGAAGGCCACTTATGGGAAAAAGCTTCTGCGAGTTGACTTTCTAGCTTCAGGGAATGGCCGTCCGCTGTACCAATATAGTTTTCTACTAGGGTAAGTAACTCCCCCTTGCTAAACGGTTTGGTCAGATAATTGGTCGCTCTCACCATTCGGGCTTTGAGGCGATCGATAAATCCATCAATGCCTGTTAGCATGATAATCGGAGTTTCCCGAAAAGCACTAGAACTTCGCAACATCGCGCAAATTTCATATCCATTTAGTTCCGGCATGGCGATATCGCATAAAATCAGATCTGGTTTCAGTTGGAAAACTTGACTTAATGCCTTCAGGGGATGACCTATAGCCGTCGCCTCGTAGCCATGCTGGGTTAAGATTAACTCCACTGTCTCCCGAATTACGCGATCATCATCAATACAGACAATGCGGGGAATCTTACTCTCGAACTGAGAACGGGGGTACGGACTTGGTTCGGTCGGGGGAAAGCGCAGTTGCACAAAACCCTGTTGTACAAAAGGATAGATCGCCTTGGTGACTGCGACAATATCTCGGTTCAAATAACGGGAAATTTGCCGGAAAGTGGTTTTTCCGTCCGCCCAACGGGTTAAAGTTTCAAAGACATTGGGACGCACTACTTGTCTAAGTTTGTCTGGGTCTAAAATGAGGGGGCACTGACTGGGGGATTGGATATGGGGGTGAAAAGTTTTCCACTCCTGCACCTGTTTCATAATTTTAGGTAACACCGTGTTGATTTGTAAAGTCATTAATTGCGGTGCTAGGGGTGAACCCATTTCAAAGTTAAAAGCCCCGTGGTGAAGGCTGAGAAGGTCGAATAGAGTTTCGGAAATCATCCCATGGAGAATGCTGCGCCCCTGGGTGGGGGTAATCGCGTTTTGTTCTAGTAGCACCCACAAATAGCCGTATTCGGGCGCGTTAACTGCCGTAATTGACGGCACTTCTAACTCATTGAGGACTTCTGTTAACTTGTAGCGGTGCAGGTAGTCCCGCAGTCTTTTCAGGCTACCCTCGCTTTCCCCAGCATAGACAATTCTACCGTTGGAGCAAAAAACTAGCCAGCAGTTACCCTTAAAGCGATCGCTATATTTTTCCGAAACTACCGAGGCGGCGGGGCTATAGGCTTCCACCATTAACTGACCTGTGCGTTGACCGACTTCGACCAACTGCAATATACTGCGGATATCGATTTCATTTAAAGAGCCTTGCATGAAGCCGCTTGGCCTCCCGACGATCGCTTAAATTTTTTAATGTCCTCATACAACTCAATAATAATGGGATTGAGGAGGGTAAGGGCAACATTACTGTCTACGCTCTCGTTAGGATAGCATAAATAGTGAATTAACTCAATCCATCGTGGTGGATAATGTATAATGGACAATTGATAATGGTGGACGCGGGTTCTCCTAGGGCTTCACCTCCTCCCTCTGGGTAATACCCCATCACTTGCCCCCGGCAATCATGAAGAATTGTTAATTATTAATTATTAATTATTCCATTGAGAATGGTGGACGCGGGTTCTCCTAGGACCGCACTTGCCCCCGGCAATCATGAAGAATTGTTAATTATTAATTATTAATTGCTTATGGCTACTCTGAATCTGAAACCTTCCCACAAGGCGGTAAAATCCTATTACCAAACATTACAAAACTTCCAGAAGTTGGGGGCTGCCAATGAAGGGGCGGTTAAGGTGGCTTTTGCCGATTTATTAACTTCCTGTTGTCAGCAGTTTAATTGGCTGTTGGTACAGGAAAATAGCCTCAAGTTAACCGAGAAAAAACGCATCCAAGTTGATGGGTTATTGGTGAGAGATGATACCCTCAAACATGGGATTTGGGAAGCTAAAGACACCGCCGACGACCTCCCCAAGGAAGTACAAAAGAAATTTGCCAAAGGCTACCCCAAAGATAACATTATTTTTCAGTCTCCTCAGCGTGTGATTATTTGGCAAGGGGGACAGCAAGTTTATGACGGGGATATCACCAAACCAGAAGCACTGGTGGAAAGTCTMAAGYTGTTTTTTGAATATCGACCACCACAGATAGAAAATTGGGAGAAAGCAGCGGCGGAATTTGGGGAGAAAGTGCGCGGCTTGGGGGAAAAACTGGTTGATTTAATCGAGAGTGAACGCCAAACTAATCCCAAGTTTATTGATGCTTTTGAAGGGTTTAGTAACCTGTGCCGTCAGTCGATTAATCCTAATATTTCTGATGCGGCTGTGGAAGAGATGCTGATTCAGCATTTACTCACGGAAAGGATTTTTCGACAGATTTTTAATAACCCCGATTTTACCCGGCGCAATATTATCGCGGTGGAAATTGAGAAGGTGATTGAGACTTTAACCTCCAAGTCCTTTAGTCGGGCTCATTTTCTGGGAGATGTTGATTATTTTTATCGCGCCTTGGAAGAGGCGGCGGCTACTATTACTGAGTATAGCGAAAAACAGCATTTTTTAAACACGGTTTATGAAAGGTTTTTCCAAGGCTTTGCGCTCAAGGTCGCCGATACCCATGGGATTGTTTACACGCCTCAGAGTATTGTGGATTTTATGGTGARAAGTGTKGATGAKATTCTCCGCACCGAGTTTAATAAATCTCTGAGTGATAAAGGGGTGCATATTCTTGACCCGTTTGTGGGGACGGGTAACTTTATTATGCGGATAATGCGGGAGATTAGAAAAACTGCGTTATCCCATAAGTATCAGCAGGAGTTACACTGTAATGAGGTGATGCTATTACCCTATTATATCGCTTCGATGAATATTGAGCATGAATATTTGACGGCAACGGGACAATATCAGCCTTTTGACGGGATTTGTTTGGTGGATACTTTCTCGGTTCAAGAATCATTACAACTGGATTTATTCACTCCCGAAAATACCCAACGAGTCAAGCAGCAGCAAAGTTCCCCCATTTTTGTGGTCATTGGCAACCCCCCCTATAATGCGTGGCAGCAAAATGAGAACGACAATAACAAAAACCGCAAATATAGCGAAATGGGAGGGGTCGATAAACGGGTGGCGGAAACTTATGCGAAAGACTCGAAAGCGACTTTAAAAAATAAACTTTCCGACCCCTACGTTAAGGCGTTTCGCTGGGCGGCTGATAGAATTAAAGATGAGGGAATTGTGGCATTTGTCAGCAATAACAGCTTTATTGATGGCATTGCTTTTGATGGAATGAGGCAGCATTTAGCCCAAGATTTTGATGCGATTTATGTTTTAGACTTGAAAGGAAATGTCAGAAAAGACTCGATGCGAGAAGGCATTCCCATTGGAGAAAAACATACGGTATTCGGTTTGTCTGCAATGGTGGGTATAGCGGTGACATTCTTGGTGAAACGAAAAGATATAGATAAACATCAGATTTTTTACAGTGAGGTTGACTGGAAAGCGACTCGTTTAGAAAAATTTGCTTTTCTGGAAAAAGTTAAAACCTTGGGTGGGGTTGACTGGGAAGAGATGAAACCGGACAAAAAACATACCTGGTTAACCGCAGGGTTGCAGGCGGATTTTGAAACCTTTATCCCCATGGGAAGCAAGGAAAGCAAAGCCGCCAAGGGAGAAGCAACGGGGGCTATTTTTAAGATTTATAGCTTAGGAGTTGCCACTAATCGCGATGTTTGGGCGTATAACTTTAATCCTGATGAATTAGCCGCCAATATTCAACGGATAATCGCCACCTATAATGAACAAACCAGGAAATGGCTTGATTGTCCCGACAAATCGGCTAACGTGGATGATTTTGTGACCTATGATGATGCTAAAATTAGCTGGTCTCGGGACTTAAAAAAATATTTAAAGCGAGGGGTTATCGTAGAATATGACCCGAAGCATATCAGACAGTCTCTGTATCGTCCTTTCACCAAATCTAGGCTTTATTTTGCTGCTTACTTAAATGATGTACGCGGTCAATTTCCCTACATATTCCCCACCCCGGAGACAGAGAAAGAGAATCGGGTAATTTGCGTTAGTGGAATTGGTAGTAGCAAGCCTTTTCATTGTCTGATAACTCCAATAATACCTTGCTTAGATATTTTAGAAAAAACCCAATGTTTCCCCTTCTATACCTATGAGAAAGACGGAAGCAACCGCCAAGAAAATATCACCGACTGGGCTGTAGATGCCTTTCGGGAAGAATACCAAAACCCGGCTATCAGTAAATGGGATATTTTCTATTATATATATGGGCTGTTACACCATCCCACCTATAGGGAGAAATACGCCGACAACCTGAAAAGGGAGATACCTCGCATTCCCTACGCCCCCGATTTTGAGAGTTTCGCCAAAGCCGGAAAACGTCTGGCGGAAATTCATATAAACTATGAACAACAACCGGAATATCCCCTAAAATTCATCGAAAATGATGAGGTCCCGTTAAATTGGCGGGTGGAAAAGATGAAACTGAGTCAAGATAAAACCCAGTTAATTTATAACGAGTTTCTGACCTTGGCGGGTATTCCCCCGAAAGTGTTTGAATATCGCCTGGGAAACCGATCAGCTTTAGATTGGATTATTGACCGCTATCAAGTTAAAATAGATAAACGCAGCGGCATTGAAAATGACCCCAACCGCTTAGAGGATGAAGAATATATTGTTAGGTTAATTGGTCAGGTGATTACAGTTAGCTTGGAAACGGTGGATATTGTGAATAACTTAGCCGCCCTGGAGTAAGGAAAAAATGATGGTCTCCCCCCAGGGATATCGGTGAGTTATGGAAACCTTCCCAACGGGGGAATTTTCCCTCGCCGAACCCTTGACAAATCTCGCCTAATATGGTAGGTTAAAATCCCAGGAGAAAATGAGCAAATTGTGAGGGTCGAAATGCTCAGGAATATGCAGGAAATATCTAGCAGGAATCCTAGGGAGTTCCCCCTATCACCCCACGGACGAGATTGATGTGGTTGCGGAAGTTTTCCATAATGACAATATTACCGCTGACGGTAACGGTGGGATTAATCGAAGTAGGAATTACGCCACCGTCGCCCGATCGCATTCAGGAATTAACATCGTTTTTGGGTGCGGCAAGAATTCCCACAGGTTTGGTATTTGAGGAAACAGAAGTTGGGGGACTGTCGGGGATAACCTATAACCGGCAAAAAGATGTATATTATGCGGTGTCGGACTCCCAAGGCGATCGCGGTTACGCGAGATTTTACACGCTGAAATTGCACTGGAAAGACGAAGCTTTCCGATTAGAAGCAGTGGAAGTAATAGGAGTCACGCCGATATTAGACCCCAACGGGGAAGCCTTCCCATTGTATAGTTTAGACCCGGAAGGCATTGCTTTCACGGGAGAAACGGTGTGGATTTCTTCAGAGGGAAATATGGCGGCGGGTTATCCTCCGTTTATCAAGGAGTTTTCCCTAGAGTCGGGTCGCCAATTAACTCAATTACCCATCCCAGAACAATTGTTTTCGAGGGATAATCCTAATATAGGGGTGAGAAATAATCTGGCGACGGAAAGCCTGACCCTGACCCCGGACGGAAAAACGCTATTTACAGCTACGGAAAATGCTTTAATTCAAGACGGACCCGCCGCCACGGTTAACCAAGGGAGTCCTAGCCGGATGATCCGCTATAATTTGCAGACAGGTTTAGCAGATGGTCAGTTTCTGTATATGACAGAAGCGATCGCCGGTAGTTCCCTGCTGTCTGAGACCTTACAGCTTAACGGACTGGTGGAGTTGCTGGCTGTGAGTGAGAGGCGGTTACTGGCTTTGGAAAGGTCTTTTTCCCTGGATAGGGGATTTGTGATCCGCCTGTTTGAGGTATCTTTGACGGAAGCGACGGATATTGGGTCTGTAGATAGCCTCGAAAACCAATTAGAGGGAATTACCCCGGTGAGGAAAACTCCGGTCTTGATTCCCCCAGAGATACAGGCTGAGGTAATCTGGGATAATCTGGAGGGGATGACTTTTGGGCCGATTTTACCAGACGGAAGGCGATCGCTAATTATGGTCAGCGACAACAATTTTCACCCCCTACTACACACCCAGATCATAGCTTTTGCGATCGCGCCAGAGTTATCAGATAGCGCCAAACCCTCTTATCAAAGGCTTTGGGAGTGGTTGGGAAAATTTTTTGACTTCAGGGGTTGACAAAACCAGGATAATGGTTGACAATAGATTTTGTGCTTAAAACGAAGCACTAACAACGAGGACTCAAAAATCAGGGTCTTAAATAAGGGACTGTAGTTCAATTGGTTAGAGCACCGCCCTGTCACGGCGGAAGTTGCGGGTTCGAGCCCCGTCAGTCCCGTTTTTAGCTGTGCCTTATCCTAACGGCGATAACTGGGAAACACTTAACCCGATAGTCGTACCGTCACACACAAAATACACTCCATTCAGTCTTAGTATACGGGACGATTGGTGCATATCCTTTGGCAACAAATCTTAATTATTGACGGGTTAATCAATAAACACAACTTAATCAATCTGTCAAATACCCATACCACCCCCCAACCAAACACCGATAGGGTAACTCCCTTGTGATAGCAGTCAATAGCAAGCCTATC
>NZ_PKGG01000609.1:0-359 GCF_046480465.1 Arthrospira sp. PCC 8006 | reverse complement strand
TCCCGGTTTTTATTAGATTTTTCTACGACGCTATGTCGAGCAAACCGAAAAAAACAGGTAAGTGGCGAAGTAAATACCGCTTATTCATCCTCAATGATTATGACTTTGAGGAGAAGTTGTCCGTCAAACTCTCCCGCTTGAATGTTTTTGTCATTATCGGTGTTAGTGCCGTCCTTTTAATTGGTTCAACAATTTTATTGATAGCCTTCACTCCTCTAAAAGAGTATATCCCGGGATATTCCTCAACCGCATTAAAACGCCAGTCGTACGCAAACACCATAAAGGTTGATTCACTCGAACGAGCCCTTTCTCAATACGAGCAATATCTTCGAATAGTGAGAGGCGTTATCAGCGATGAA
>NZ_PKGG01000450.1:0-1466 GCF_046480465.1 Arthrospira sp. PCC 8006 | reverse complement strand
GTGTGGATATAGAGATTGCGACAATTAGGAGTGTTTACGACGATAGCGAGTTTAAAGACTACGATGTTGTATTTAGCTCTAAAAGTTGAAGTCACAAAGCAGGAAGTCGTTACCCTGTTCCCGATGTCAAAAGGGGTATCCACATCAGGAGCCGTGTGATGTGAAAGTATCAAGCACGGTTTTGTATTGGAGTTGGGGAAGGCGACTTCCCTTTCGACCATAACCAGGTTAACAGTACCGCTCATAATAAAGCTCGGCGTTAAATTGTCGATAGGAGGGCAGCCGTGCCGACCAGCCAAGACCAAAAAATAATCGCTATCTTTATGGAAGAGGCGGGAGAACGCCTCGAAGAACTTAGTACGGGGTTGAAGGATCTGCCAAAAATTATGGCCTCCTCCGATCGCGAACCGATGATTACTATGTACAGAGCGGCGCACTCGATTAAGGGAGCCTCGGCTATGTTAACGCAACAGATGCCGAGTTTAGCCAGTATTAATAAGGTATCTAAACGACTTGAAGATTGTTTTAAGTCGGTTAAAGACACTCCCATCAAAGCTGATACCAAGGTTGTTACACTGTCAAACAAGTGTTATGAGGTACTCAAGAACCTGATTCAAAGGGCACAAAGTCCGTCTGGTTTATCTGTGGAAATGGGGGAAAAAATTGCTACGGCTGCCCTTCCGGTGTATGATATGCTGGAGAAGCATCTGGCGGATTTGATGAGTGGTAAGGCAGCGCCTGCAGTGGCGGCAGCTTCGTCTGGAGGAAGTAAACCTGTACCGTCGGCGGTGGCTAAGGTGACGGCGGTTCTGAAACCGATGTTACAAGGATTGAGCAAACCGGAATCTCCGGCGCTACGGAAACAAATAGCGGGGCTGTGTGGTCATTTGCAAAAAATTGCGCCGGGAGTGGAACCTTGGCAAAATTTGGTGAAAACTACCCATGGCGCGATCGCTAATCCTAGGGCTCCTTTTCCGCTTCTGAAAAATACGGTAATTAAGGAACTTCAGCAGGCGGCGAAACTCCTGGAAGCGGGAAAAGCTGATGCTATAGCGCCCAGTGATGCTCTAGTTAAACTGGGAAGTAGCCAAGGGGCGGCTCCGGCGACTGCTAAGGAAATTACGATACCAGCAGATCCGAAGGAAGTGGTGAAGGTGTTACTGAAGACTTTCAACAAAAAAGAACTTCAGGCGATCGCTCAATTGTTGATCAAGCACATCAAATCCTGATTTCGATTCTAAGTCGAAAGAGTCTTGATGTGCCAAACCCTTGCTGGTAAATCGTTATGGCGTTTTCTGGTATCTGTCGGCTAATTTTTTATAGCCAAATTATAGCCAAACTGGGCTATAGTTTGGGGATAGAAAGCCCCCGTTTTCGCCCCGCATAGTTTTGGTAAATGACTTGGGGGGAGTTTCCGACCCAAGTGGCAACGTCCTTAGCATCAATTCCGGCCTCAAGGCATAGAG
>NZ_PKGG01000039.1:0-32172 GCF_046480465.1 Arthrospira sp. PCC 8006 | reverse complement strand
GGTTAACCGGAAACACCAATCACTATCAAAGCCATATATATCAAGAGTTTCCAGGTGTCTATCCCTACTTAGTCCTGAGTCTCTTACCTAGTATCCCCCGCCTAGCCACTGTGCTAATTATGGCTGGCGCGTCACCAGTTTGGGGAATTATGGCCATAATTGGTCTGGACTCACCACCTTAACTTACAGCTTGTTCACCAGTCGCTTAATACATTGCCCTCACCCTAAATCTGGATCCCAGAGAGGGAGAGGGACTTTGAGAAGTGATCAGATGATTTCTGAACAGGCTGTAATGGGGTTTGGGTTTTTTATGGTCGCCACCACACTCCCTAATTTTKACCGCCAATTATCCCATAATTCGGCTTTAACAGGCTTTCAATTAATCGCCAATTATCGGTTAATTGTCATTGCTTAAACTCCACAAAATCGGCTTTTATCTTATTGTCAGAAAACTTTATTTTTGAGGCACTTGACATTATAATTAAATTTTGTACAATATAGGAAGGTATAATTGTCCTGTTTTGTGCAAATTTTCGCCAATATCCCAGATAACCCCAACTTTGAGGAGGTTAACCGGAAACACCAATCACTACCAAAGCCATATATATCAAGAGTTTCCAGGTGTCTATCCCTACTTAGTCCTGAGTCTCTCAGCCAGTATCCCCCGCCTAGCCACTGTGCTAATTATGGCTGGCGCGTCACCAGTTTGGGGAATTATGGCCATAATTGGTCTGGACTCATTACCTTAATTAAGTGTAAGGCATATCACAAAACACGGAATT
This sequence comes from Arthrospira sp. PCC 8006, assembly GCF_046480465.1. Taxonomy (NCBI): domain Bacteria; kingdom Bacillati; phylum Cyanobacteriota; class Cyanophyceae; order Oscillatoriales; family Microcoleaceae; genus Arthrospira; species Arthrospira sp. PCC 8006. The sequence continues at coordinate 31,390 of NZ_PKGG01000039.1, read as the reverse complement.
TGTCAATAGCCCAAATAAAAAAATGTTTAAATGTTGTGGAGAAGGGGAAAAGAGGAGATCAGCAATTGAGGGGGGGTCAATTAATGTTCCTGATGCGATCGCTACAGATTGGCAATGGTATATAAGAGAGAGTAGCTGAACTGATGATGCAATATGTAGAATATATTAGGCAATAATTTAGGGAAGCCAGTGGTATGGCAGGCGGAACCGAAACTTGTTTTGCTTCGTCAGGACAGGAGCGGCAAAAGGTCTGTTATCATCGGTGCTTAATATGAAAAACTTGCATAAACACAATCATTACCCTAGGGTAGTGAAGCGATAAAAGCTCAGGGGGAAGCCCCAGTCAGTGGGAGAGAGCAATGACCGGAGTGTATAAAGTCGGAGAGACTATTATTAAGGCAGAGGAGATCCCGTCGCGGCTAAAGCACTATCAGATGATGGTGCCATTTGTGCGTGAGGTAATTTTAGACGAAGCGATCGCCGAGATTACCTGCACAGAAGAGGAAGCAGCGGCGGCGCTGGAAAAATTTGCAGCCCAACACCAACTGACCTCTCCAGAAGCTCAAAAGGCCTGGTTAAACTTAAATAAACTAACCTTAGAAGAAGCTCAGGCGATCGCCGAGCGTCCGATTAAAATAGAAAAATTCAAGCGGGAACGGTGGACTAACAAAGTAGAAAGCTACTTTATCACCAGGAAAAGTAGCCTAGATCATGTAGTGTATTCTTTAATCAGGACCAAAAATCCTGGACTAGCCCACGAATTGTATTTTCGTATATCCGAAGGAGAGCAAGAATTTTCCGAAGCGGCACGGGAATACTCAGAGGGGCCAGAATCTCGGACTGGGGGAATCATGGGGCCGGTGTCCTTAGCCCAACCCCACCCAGCAATTAGTAAACTGTTAGCAGTAAGTCAACCGGGACAACTGTGGCCCCCGCGTCCCTTATCAGAATGGATGGTAATTATTAGACTAGAAAAATTCATCCCAGCCCAACTCGATGAGTCCATGCGCCGTCATTTAATTGACGAACTATTTGAGACTTGGCTCCGAGAGGAAATAGCCAAAGTTGGCTGTCTTGAACCCCTGCATACTGAGGTGTCTTCCGTATCATGACCACATCTGCCGTTTCCAACCTACAGATCCAGGAATTTCTGCTGGAAACTAGCCCCTTCGATCGCATCAGCGAAAAGGGGCTACGAGATATATTACCCCAATGTCAGTTATTAAGCTACCGGACAGGACAACCAATTTTTGAGCGAGACAAACTCCCCACCCAGGTAGCAGTAATTTATCAGGGACAAGCTCGACTGTTAGCTTATGACTCCAGAAGCCAACGCCATACCAGCTTACAACTACTAGGAGCCAAAGAAATCCTGGGATGGGCTGGTTTACTAAGGGGAGTTCCCTGCGAAACAGTGATCGCTTCGACAGAGATGATTTGTATAAGCATCCCGGCGGCGGTCTTTATTAAACTAATGGATAAAGAGCCCCAGTTTGCGGAGGCATTTAGAGACCATGCAGCCATATCAGAAGTATTTGAGTTACTGAGCCAAAACCTGCAACAGGTAGCGAACTCCGGCGGTAACATCAAAGAAATGACCAAAGAATATTGGCCAGATGCGATCGTCGTCAACCTGCTAAACGGTCAAACCAAAGGCTCAGATCTAAAATTCAGACTAGATACTAATCGACTCTGGTTAGTTAGTAGCGGAGTGGTGGGAGATTACTCCGTCGGAAATGGCATCAATTTAGAAACCTTGGGTAAAAGCCTGAAAGTAGAAGGACCCAGGGGAGCGCGACTGGTAGGGTTGCGACAGGCTCCGACACACACCGAAGTAATATCGGAAAAAGACACATCACAAGACGGGTTAAAAGCATTATTACCCCATGTTATCCCTGCGCCAGAAACCCCCCCAGAGCCAGAAATAGACTCCTCCCAACAAATTCAAAGATTTCCCGTAGTGCGGGGACGGGGTACTGTTGACGCTCCCTTAGCTTGCTTTAATATGTTGAGCAAGCATTTTCGGGTAAATTTCCGCAAAGAACTAATTAGGCGCATCATTGAAGGTCAGCTAGAAACGGCGGGTTCTCTAACCCTACAAGCCTGTGGGGCGATCGCTCAAATGATGGGAATTACCGCCCAGTTAGTGCAAGTCCCCTCCAAAGCCTTGTGCCGACTCAAAGCTCCCGCCATGATCCCGTGGCGAAATAGCTTTGCCATCATTTATAGCATCAGCGAAAAACAACTGGTCATGGCATCCCCGGAAGAAGGGATAGTAAAGATGCGCCCTGGCCAGTTTGTGGAAGTTTACGGAGAAGCCTGTCAAGTTCTCCTACTCCAAGAAACCAAAGGTGATCAGCAGGAACAGTTCAGCTTTTGGTGGTTTGTGCCAGCCATTATGGAACACCGGGGAGTCTTTATAGAAGTCCTGCTCTCCTCCTTCTTTGTGCAACTCTTCGGCTTGGTTAACCCCCTGCTGACCATGATCATCATCGATAAGGTGATGGGACAGCGTAACATTGACGCTCTCAATATTTTGGCATTTTTGATGTTGGGGGTAGCTCTATTTGAAGCCCTACTCTCAGCCTTGCGAACATACCTGTTTGTTGATACCACCAACCGACTCGATGTTAAACTCAGTTCCGAAGTAATTGACCACCTATTGCGCCTACCTCTCAACTATTTCGATAACCGCAAAGTAGGAGACTTGATGGCACGGGTTGGGGAACTCAGTAATATTCGTAACTTCCTCACAGGTACAGCCTTAACGGTTGTGTTAGACGCGGTTTTCTCCGTCGTTTATGTGGCGGTCATGTTCTATCTGAATGTGACTATGGCTCTAGTAGCCTTAGCACCCCTACCCCTGTTTGCTCTGATTATTGTCATCAACTCCCCGATTATCCAAAGACTACTCAGGAGAAAAGCCGAGTTGTACGGTCACTCCCAAGCCTATCTGGTGGAGGTGCTTAACGGTATGCAAACCGTCAAAGCTCAAAATATTGAGTTGACCTCCCGCTGGGAATGGCAGGGACGCTATGCCCGTTATATGAGCTCTAGTTTTAAAACTATTCTCACCCAGACCGCTGCTAACTCCATTAGTGGCTTTTTGAATAAACTTTCAGCCCTAGCCCTATTGTGGGTAGGTGCATATTTGGTAATTAACAATGAATTAACTATCGGGGGATTGATTGCCTTCCGAATTATTGCCGGAAACGTCACCGGATCTCTGTTGCGCTTTGTCAGTGTGTGGCAGAGTTTCCAAGAGGTGGGAATGTCTGTAGAACGTCTGCGAGATGTCTTAGATACTGCTCCCGAAGCTGACGAAGCCGATCGCAATAATATCCCCATGCCGGAAATTGATGGCTCTGTTATCTTTGAAGAGGTATCTTTCCGTTTTGGACCCAGTGGCCCTTTGCAATTGGCAAATATTAATTTAGAATTCCCAGCCGGTTCCTTTGTGGCAATTGTCGGGTTGAGTGGTTCGGGTAAAAGTACCTTGATGAAAATCCTCGAACGTCTCTATCCACCTATGTCCGGCCGGGTTAAAATTGATAATTACGATATCAATAAGGTCGAACTATATTCCCTCCGTCGTCAAATTGGGGTGGTGCTTCAGGATACTTTGCTATTTAGTGGGACAGTACAGGAAAATATCGCCCTCACTAACCCAGAAGCTAGTACCGATGAAATTATCCGAGCCGCTAAGGTCGCTGATGCCCATGAGTTTATTATGGGTTTACCTAATGGGTACAATACGGTGGTGGGTGAGCGTGGTTCCGGTCTCTCCGGTGGACAGCGACAACGGATTGCGATCGCCCGTACCGTTCTCCAAAAGCCAAGACTATTGATTCTTGATGAGGCAACTAGCGCCCTCGATTATCAGTCAGAACGCTTAGTTAGTCAAAATCTCAGTCAAGAATTTCATGATCGCACCGTATTCTTTATTACCCACCGCCTCAGCGCTATCAAAAATGCTGATGCTATCATTATGATGGATCAAGGCTCCATTGTAGAACAAGGAACCCATGATGAGTTAATGGCTATCAAAGGACGTTACTATTGCCTGTATCAACAGCAAGAGGCACAACAGTAAGGCGATCAACGTCATTGGTGGTAGAGGAGTCGAGTTTTTAAGCATTTTCTATTGGTATTGAACAACAGATAACAGAACTTATGAAATCAGCATCTATTTCTGAACAACCGGTCATCCTAGAAAAACCTGGTCTCCTCTCCCACTTGTTTCTGTGGATGATTATGCTAGTAAGCACCACATCCGTCATTTGGGCTTATTTTGCTAATATTGAGCAAACAGTCCCAGCTATGGGACAATTGGCCCTGACATCGGGAGCTAGGGAAATTCAAGCCCCAACTACTGGCGCGGTGGTCCGCTTGCACGTCGAAAATGGCGATCGGGTCGAAAGAAATCAGCCTATACTGACTTTTAGCCCCACTAATCCTAGCGCTGATCTGCGCGCCGTTGAAAGTTTGCGAGCCGCCCTAGAAAAGGAAAACGAGTTCTATGAGAGCATTGTTAATAATCAAATTACCACTAACTTACCCCCACAGTTAGCAGATTTGGTCAGAGACCGAGAAGCTCGCATTCAAGAAAATCAAACTCTACAATCCTTGGTGGACGAACTTTACCATGACCGAGGAACTGCTATGAGTTTTAGCCCGGCTATGGCTGGTTTGGTCGCTAACTATCGCGCTGAATACCAATCAAGAGTGACTACCAGCCAACTGAAAATTGTAGAACTGGAAAGACAGCTTCAACAAAATCGAGATTCTCTGCGTGCTGCCACCGAAAAGCTCGAATATATACAAAATCAATTGGCTTATTCGGAACAGCAGTTAAACTTGGCTCGCAATCAGTTATCTAAGTCTGAGCAAATCCTGAATGTTAATGAGTCGATTTTAGCTCAGATTTCTCCCTTGGTTGAGCAAGGGGCTATGTCTGACTTACAGCGAAAACAGCGGGAACAGGAAATACTCAGAAGTCAAAATGAAGTCATCGGACAACAAGATAACATTGAACAGCGCCAAGGTGAAATTAATCAGCGCCGTCGGGATATTCAAGAGCAACGGGCAGAAATTCAACGCATGGAAAATGAAGAACAGCGCACGCTGGCTTCCATCACCCGCGCTCAGGAAGAGTTGCGAAATACTAAGGACTCCTGGGCTAGAGATATCTATAGTCGTATTCAAGAAAATCATAAACAAATTGCCAGCGCTGATTCTCAACTCAGCCGTTTGCGGTTGGACAATGAAAAAAGAATCTCTGACATTAAGTCTCAAATTGAAAAGTTGCAGGAACAGAGAAATACTCAGGTTTTGAGAGCGCCCGCATCGGGGATTATCTTTGAATTAGAGCCCTCGACTAAATCTAATGCTGCTTTGGATATGAATCAGGATGAGATTTGCTCCTATGTCATCAATTCTATTCTCCGACCTGGCGATCCGATGCCTTCTCGTTGTGATGAAGCCTATTTTGAGGCTCAACAAACTCAACCTCTGCTGACGATTTTAGATGATGATGAAGGCTTAAAAGCAGAAGTTCATATCAATAATAGTGATATGGCACTGGTGTTAAATGCTCTGCGGGTTAAACGGGAGTTGTTGACTCCTTTTGACGGCAAGGAAGTGGCAGGAGAGGTGATTGAGTGTCAGGTGGAAAAAGACTGTATCTGTCCTACCTCGGCGGCGGCGCGAGAGCAAATTGGTATTGCTGATGATCAGTGTATTGGCGTGGAAGTTAATATTGATGCCTTCCCTTCTAATGAGTTTGGCACGGTTCCGGGTGAGTTGATATGGATTAGCCAAAATGCTATTCCTCCAGAAGAAGGTCGCCCATTCTTTTCCTTTAGGGCAAATATTAAGCTGGAAAGACAATATTTTATGCTCAATGAAGATGTACCAGGACAGGAGGTGACAATTAAATTGCAGTCTGGTATGGCGGTCAATACTAAGGTTAATATCGGTAAGCGCACGGTTTTGCAAATGCTGTTTAGCCGACTCACAGGTAAGTTTGAAAGTATCACTAACTTGAGATAAGCCTAATTGACTTTAAATGTTTGATACCCCTCGGCGATCGCTACTTAAATTTCATCATTCTGGGTTGTGGGTTGGTTATCTACTTCCTGTGCTATCTGCGATCGCTTTTGTGGGGTACTTTGCTGTAGATGTGCCTTCCTTTGACCAGTGGGTTTTACCCGGTTTATTTGAAAAGACCGCTACCGGAAATTTAACCTTTCCTGATTTATTTGCTCTTCACAACACCCATAGAATTTTCTTTCCCAGACTGATTTTTATCGGTCTGGGTTTTCTGTCACAATGGAATATTAAAGCCGAATTATATTTTAGTCTGGGTCTGGCAATTATCTCGTTTTTGGGGTTATATAAATTGTCACTTTCAGCTAATGGGGTGACTCATATTTACCTCTTTCATCTCGCTAATTTTCTCGCCTGTATTCTGTTTTTTTCCCTCAATCAAGAATGGCTTTGGGGATTTCAAATCCCCATTTTTTTGATTAACTTTTGCATCATTTTCGCCCTGTTAATCTTCATGCCAAGTCCCTTAAATCCTCGCCATAAGTTCTTGATAGCTGCTGGTTTATGTGCGATCGCTAGTTTTTCCTCCGCTCAAGGTTTGGTGTCCTGGTTGGCGGTTATGCCTTCCCTAATTTCTCTACCAGGAAATGCTACACAACAAAGAAAGCGATCGCTTATTTGGTTACTCCTCTTTTTGCTATCCTGTGGATTATATGCCATTGGTTATCAACGGGAACCATTATCTATTACCCTCTCTGGTTGGGAGCGAGTTTATACCTTTATTCACTTTTGGTTAAATGTTCTCGCTGCACCCATAGTTCAATCTCCCCAAATCTCCTGGTTATTAGGCTTAGTAATTATCATATTTTTCCTGTATTTACTATACTATCATAGCCGAAAATACTCCAAATTTCAAACATTTTTAGATGCTAGTCCCTGGATTTCTTTGGGCATATTTTCCCTATTAACATCTCTATTAATGACCTGGGGAAGAGTAGATTTAGGCGCGAACTATCCCCTAACAGCCGTTCGCTATACCAGCCATACCACATTATTACTAATTGCCATAGTTTATCTCAGCATTCAGTGGATTTCTGAGAAGTATGCTAGTTTTAACTTGCCTATTCCTACTTTAATTTATAGCTTTATTTGTGGAATTTTAGCCTGTTTGGTTTGGGTGAGTTCAGGAAATGCGATCGCCAGAGTTCAGACCAATTTATTTTATAGCCAAACCGCCCAAACTTGTCTATATTTATTTCCATATTTGGACTCACAATCAACCTTTTTTCAAAACTCCCCGCAACGTTGTTTACTACCACTCAGTAGATCGACTTGGTGGATTCAAGAAGGCGTAGAATCTCTCCAAAATATCGGCTTTAGAAACTTCGCCAACCAGCTTAAATTCACCGATAATCCTGACTTAAACTATGGTTATATTGACTTTCCCTTAAATCCTGATTTTCCCCAAGTCATTCAATCATCAGAATCCTTAACTCTTAGAGGTTGGGCTATTTTACCAGACCGAGACCAACAACCACAATTAGTATTTTTATCTAAAGACGACCAACAGCTATTTTTTGCTAGTGCTTATGTAAACTTATACAGTCCTGACTTAGCCGATATTCTCCAAAGCGATCGCTACCAACAATCAAGATGGACAACCACCCTCCCCCCCCAATCTCTACCACCCGGAGAAACCCAAATCAAGGCTTGGGTTTATGACCCAGAGCAACATCAATTTTTTCGCCTCAATGGACAGATAATTGTGCAAATTACTCCACTTTGATTATTTTATATCCCCCCATATAGTAAACTAGAGATTGATGTCATTTTGTGGAACTGTCAAATGAACGTTATTCCCACGAAAATTCCTGATGTTTTCCTGGTAGAACCGAAAGTTTTTGGAGACCATCGCGGTTTTTTCTTTGAAAGTTTTAACCAGAAAGTATTTACCGAAAAAACAGGTGTGACCACAGACTTTGTACAAGACAATCATTCTCGGTCTAGTCAAGGAGTGTTGCGGGGTCTCCATTATCAAATTCAACAAACCCAAGGTAAACTACTGAGGGTAGTCCTGGGAGAAGTCTTTGATGTAGCAGTAGATATTCGGAAAAGTTCCCCGACTTTTGGTCAGTGGGTAGGCTATTATCTCAGTGCTGAAAATAAGCAACAATTATGGATTCCTCCCGGGTTTGCTCATGGTTTTTTAGTAACCTCTCCTGTAGCCGAAGTTCTCTATAAAACCACTGATTATTATGCACCACAGTATGAGCGATCGCTTCTCTGGAATGACCCAGACATCGCCATTGAATGGCCCCTAGAATCCCTAGAACCTAAATTATCTGAAAAAGATAAAAATGCCCACACCTTGACCAATGCAGAAGTTTTTGAATAATGCGTATTTTACTAACCGGAAAAAACGGACAATTAGGGTCGGAATTACAACCTTTACTCACTCCCCTGGGTGAAGTTTTCGMCGTCGGACGAGATACCCTAGATTTAGCTAAACCTGATGCTATATCATCATTAATGGCAGAGATCAAACCCCATATAGTCGTTAATGCCGCCGCCTATACAGCCGTTGATAAAGCCGAAACAGAAACCGATTTAGCTACCGCTATTAACGGCATAGCACCCGGCATTTTAGCAGCCGAAAGCCAGCGGATTAATGCTAAATTAATTCACGTCTCCACCGATTATGTCTTTGATGGCACCCAAAGCCATCCCTATGTCGAAACCGACCCCACCAACCCATTAGGACAGTATGGTGCATCAAAATTAGCCGGAGAACAAGCCATTTTAGCCACTGATGCCAATTATGCCATTATTCGCACCGCCTGGGTTTATGGCGCAGGAGGAACCGGAAATTTTGTCAAAACCATGCTCCGTTTAGGTCGGGAACGAGAAGAGTTGAGAGTCGTCATGGATCAAGTGGGGACTCCCACCTGGACAGGAGATTTAGCAACCGCAATTGTCCAGTTAATTCCCCAATTAAATTCAGAAACATCTGGTATCTATCATTATACCAATAGTGGTGTTACCAGTTGGTATGATTTTGCGATCGCTATTTTTGAGGAAGCTAAATTATTGGGTGTACCTCTCAAAATTCAACAGGTCATTCCCATTACAACCGCTGAATATCCTACTCCCGCGCGTCGTCCGGCTTATTCGGTTTTGAATGGTAAAAAGTTGGCAACCCTCCTGGGAAATCATCCTCCTCAGTGGCGGTCTGGACTCCGAACTATGCTCAAAACCCTAATTAATCAAGGCTAAAACATCACTAAAACAGGCGATAAGCCTGTTAAAAACTTTTCAAAAACAGTCCTAATTTGGTGAATTTTAATGAAAGCATTAATTCTTTCTGGTGGTAAAGGAACTCGACTAAGACCCCTCACTTATACTGGTGCAAAACAACTCGTCCCCGTCGCTAATAAACCTATTTTATGGTACGGAATTGAGGGAATTGTCGCGGCTGGAATTACCGATATTGGCATTATTATTAGTCCTGAAACCGGCGAAGAAGTTAAAACTTTGACAGGTAAAGGCGAGCAATTTGGCGCGAAAATTACTTATATTTTGCAAGATACCCCCGCTGGTCTCGCTCATGCCGTAAAAATTGCCCAGCCTTTTTTGGGTAATTCTCCCTTTATTATGTACTTGGGAGATAACCTAATTCAAAATCCCCTATCTCCCTTTTTAGAACAGTTTAAACAAAAGCAGCTTGATAGCTTGATTTTGCTGCGACCCGTCGAAAATCCCACCTCTTTTGGTGTAGCCGTTGTCGGTGATAATGGGAGAGTATTACAGTTAGTAGAAAAACCTCAAAATCCTCCCTCTAATTTAGCCTTAGTAGGCGTTTATTTCTTTGACAATACCATTCATGAAGCTATAGCTAATATTCAACCTTCCGCTAGGGGAGAATTGGAAATTACTGATGCTATTCAACAACTAATTAACACTGATAAAAAGGTTGATGCTTGTACCCTCGATGGTTGGTGGTTAGATACTGGCAAAAAAGATGATTTACTCAGTGCTAATCAGATTATTTTGGATGAACGTTCTACCTATAATGTTGAAGGAGATGTTGACCCCCAAAGTCAGATTATTGGACGAGTTAAAATTGGTCGGGGAACTAAGTTGATTAACTGTACTGTTAGAGGTCCCGTCATAATTGGCGAAAATTGTCACCTGGAAAATAGTTTTATTGGTCCTTATACCAGTATTGCTGATGCTGTCAATTTGATTGATGCTGAAATTGAGCATAGTGTGATTTTATCCGAGGCGAAAATTATTAATATTAATCACCGCATTGTTGATACTCTAATTGGTCGCCGCGCTCAATTGACTACCGCACCACAAAGACCCAAGGCTTTACGATTTATGTTGGGAGATGATTCTCAGGTGGAATTGACTTGATGGGATTTTCCTAATCCGTTCATCTCTTCCCTTCTCTCTGTAGGAGCAATTTACCCATTGCTCCTATCATCTTTTTTTTCATCCTTACTCTTGACAAATTATCCGACTTGACTTACTATATAATAATGGGAATCTGTGGCGACATATATATGCTATTCTCAACTTAATTATGGCTACCCTGGGGTTAGTTCTGTAAACCCAACTTCTGATTACATCTAAAACCAGCTTTTGTGATTTATTGGATAGTTGTTAATTATCACTCTACTGATTTGATTGAAACACTAATTCAATCTATCGCTAATAGTTCAAGTATTGACCATCAGATTATTATTGTTAACAACTCCCCCCAAGATAAAAGCATCTGGAAACTACACAGAAAACAAGTCATTATTTTAGATGCTTCCCACAATTTAGGATTTGGTCGCGCCTGTAATTTGGGGTTACAGTGGGTTTATCAGCGAGACAACAATGCTTGGGTGTGGCTAATTAATCCTGATGTTGTCATTCCAGAAGATACCCCTAACCAAGTTTTAGCCGTCGTGACCGAAAATCCCCAATTCTCCATTTTGGGAACATTAGTTTATCAACCTGATGGACGGGTTTGGTTTGGGGGAGGAGAATTTATACAGGAAAGCGGCTTGATTGTCCAGCAACAGCATCTCCCAGCATCCGTCTCTGATTGCATCCCCACTACCTGGGTTACCGCTTGTAGCTTGTTAATTAATCTCAAAAAATTCGGAAACTGTCCTCAGTTTGACGAAGATTATTTTTTATATTACGAAGATTTTGACCTGTGTTTGCGTTATAGTAAACTCGGACATCAAATTGGGATGACTCCCCACATTGGGGTAATTCACCATCCCTCATCGATTACTGGGAGAAATCCTCATCTCAAACTCAAACATAGTATCTATAGCTATCTGCTGAGTTTAGAAAAACACGCTAAAGGTTTGGCTTGCTGGTATCGAATACTACGGATTACTGTGGTTTCCCTAATCACTTTTCCCTGGTATCCCCAGGCTAGTTGGTCTAAATTAATCGGAGTTTTAGACTATGTTAAATCTAGGTTTTGGGGATAAAATTATTTACAGTCAATAGTGGTTAGTTATTATGGATATCAATAAATGTAAACAACCAGGAGATAATCGCAGCTATCATCAGCTACAGTCGGAATTATTTTGCTTAACTTTTGCACCTCCTAAATATTCCAGAGATCTGATTTTGATGGCTAATAATATGAGTCTCTATTATGACCCATTAAACCCGACTTGGTGCGAATATCCAGATTGGTTTGCGGTGGTTGGTTTATCTGAATCTCTAGTTAATTTACCTCGTGAACAAGGCTATTATATCTGGAAGGAAGGACGACGACCAGCAATGGTTATGGAGTTTCTCCCTAGCCGAGATGAAACCGCAAAACAACCATCATCACCTCAACAACCTACAGCTTGGGAGGTTTATGAGCAAATTCTGGGGATTCCTTTCTATGTGGTTTTTGACTATACTACCAATAGTTTACAGTTGTTTAAGCTGTTAGGCGATCGCTATCAGAAACAGGAGTTAAACAACAATCAGTTTTGGTTTCCTGGATTAGATTTGGGTCTCGGCTTGTGGTGCGGAGAATACCAAGGCTTAAAGCGCTTTTGGTTGCGTTGGTATGATAGCCGTGGTCATTGGATTCCTCTGCCAGAAGAGTTACCGTCAGACACATCAGCATCGGTTTCTGTAGAGGATAGCCAACCCTCTCAGACTCCATCTAAACTCGGTCAGCATTTACAACAGTTGGGAATCGTTACCCACAAGATTTAACTTAACTCCAGAGGCTAAAAATGGCTGAGGTCTCACTTATAGCCGAAAATTGTCATAAAAAGAGCAATTTTACCATGTTGATGATATTTTTTCACAAAAACGGCTTTTTGTCAAGCATACAGCAACAAATGGCTAGGTTATTGATAGAAATTCGGACAATTTAATGGACTTCATCGACTCCATATAAAATCTTCATTTAACCTCAGATATCTCCTGGTTATGAAGTGCGATCGCTTTTTGGTAAATACCCAGAATTTCCTCAACTCCCAACCAACAGTAGATATCTCCTGGTTATGAAGTGCGATCGCTTTTTGGTAAATACCCAGAATTTCCTCAACTCTCAACCCAAAGTAGATATCTSCTGGTTATGAAGTGCGATCGCTTTTTGGTAAATACCCAGAATTTCCTCAACTCCCAACCWACAGTAGATATCTCCTGGTTATGAAGTGCGATCGCTTTTTGGTAAATACCCAGAATTTCCTCAACTCCCAACCWACAGTAGATATCTCCTGGTTATGAAGTGCGATCGCTTTTGGGTAAATCATCATCATTCCCCATTGACAAACTCCCCATCTTGACCTAATATAACACCATGGGAAACCGTGTCCGCTTATAGGGTACTTTCACCACCACAAACACCCCTAACCCGAAGGCGATCGCTTTTTAGTAAATATCCAAAATTACCTATTGACAAGCTCCCCATAACCTACTATAATATAATGGGGAATAGTGCCACATAGTTTTACCCCCATTGAAAGTAAAAGTTATCTGATATTGAGCGAATATTGAACTAAAAGAACATATCCTCAAGGAGGAAGTTTGGGAATATTGGGGATATTAAGCCAGGCTATAATTACCATTTATAGACATTCGAGGAGATGATAATTGAAGCGTCAGTTAGTCATTAATCTATCAGTTGTAATACCGAAACCCACAGGGATATCAGTATATGCTGCTAATATTATCCCATGGTTAAAACCCCTAGAACCTTTATTGCTAACTGCTGATGATATCGCTGGTTATGAGTGCCAAAAAGTCCCGAATAATATGACTCCTGAGCATGGTACAAAGGGACATTTAAGGCGATTGATTTGGACTCAGTTTAAACTACCATTAATATATCGCAAATCAGGTTATAAATTGTTGTTTTCACCCTTACCCGAAGCGCCTTTATATACAGGTTGTCGGTCAATAGTAATGGCTCATGATTTAATTCCGCTCAAATTTCCCAAGCGGGGGTCGCGATTAACGGCTTATTTCAAATCCTATGTTCCGGCGGTGCTAAAACAAGCAGAACATATTGTTTGTAATTCTGAAGCGACGGGGAATAGTTTAGTGGAGATGTTGGGAATTAGTGCCAGGAAAATTACTCCGATTTTATTAGGGTACGATCGCCAGAGGTTTCAATTTTTAGATTTACCGACGCAAAACTACTTTTTATATATTGGTCGCCATGATCATTATAAAAATCTACCGAGGCTAATTACAGCATTTTCCCAATTACCGAAAGATTATGAACTGTGGTTAGCGGGGCCGAGTGACAGCACCTATACACCCTTATTAAAACAACAGGTAAAAGAATTAGGACTGAGGGAACAGGTGAAATTTTTAGACTATGTTGCAGCCCAGGAATTACCGTCAATAATTAATCAGGCGATCGCCTTAGTTTTCCCAAGTTTATGGGAAGGTTTCGGGTTTCCGGTGTTAGAAGCTATGGCCTGTGGAACCCCTGTAATTACCTCAAATTTAGCATCACTGCCGGAAGTAGCTGGAGAGGCAGCGATATTGATAAATCCCTATGAAGTAGAAGAGATCAGCGCGGCCATGAAAACCCTAATCAGTGATCCACAAATATCGGGGCAACTTAGACACAAAGGACTCAGTAGATGTCAAGAATTTTCCTGGCAGAAAACCGGACAGCAAACTGTGGAAGTTTTAGCAAGATATATGTAAAATAAAAATTAATGGGAGCAGATGTTCCCAGTTATGGGTAAAATCGGCTAGAATTAGCGACTTAACGAATTTTGCGAGGGCCTGTATGGAACCTTTATCCTCTCCCCTATTGACCAAAACCACTATGATCAGCCCAACTCCGGCATTAAGTATTGCCCCAGCCCAGGTAATTCGAGGAGTTGACAGACTGGCAGAGGCGGGAGAGGCGATCGCCGCCTTTGGTAGTCGTCCGGTAATTGTGGGAGGCGATCGCACCCTAAAATTAATTCAACCCCATTTACAACCGATTATAGAAACCCATCAACTCAAGGCTAATTGGGCTAACTATACCCCTGACTGTAGCGAAAGCAGTTTAGAGAAACTCCAACAAATTTGCGCGGACCATCAAGGGGACTTGGTGATCGGAGTTGGCGGCGGAAAATCTTTAGATATCGCCAAACTCCTAGCTTATAGGACGAGATTACCCATTATAACTATTCCCACCTCTGGGGCTACCTGCGCCGCCTGGACGGCTCTCTCAAATATCTATACAAATGAGGGAGCATTCTTGTATGATGTAGGGTTAGCCAAGTGTCCTGATTTGCTAATCCTCGACTATAGCCTGATTCAAACAGCGCCCCAGCGGACTTTAATTGCTGGTATTGGAGATGCGATCGCCAAATGGTATGAAGCGTCAGTCAGTAGTGGACATTCAGAAGAAACCCTGATTGTGGCAGCAGTGCAACAGGCGAGAGTCCTGCGGGACATTTTGTTTCAAAAATCCGTAGCCGCCCTCAGTGAACCCGGAAGCCAAACCTGGCGAGAAGTGGTTGATGCCACAGTTTTACTCGCTGGGGCGATCGGTGGTTTAGGGGGGGCACAGTGTCGGACTGTAGCAGCCCATGCTGTCCATAATGGTTTAACTCACCTATGCGCTACCCACAAGACCCTTCACGGAGAAAAAGTCGCCTATGGCATTTTGGTACAGTTGCGCCTAGAAGAGATGCTACAAGGGAATCAACTGGCAGCTTCTGCTAGAGGACAACTGTTGAAGTTTTATAGCGATATCCGCTTACCCCAAACTTTGGCTGATTTGGGATTGGGAAATATTACCTTAGCCCAGTTAAGGCATGGGGCAGAAATTGCCTGTGGTGAAAAGTCTGACATTCACCGACTACCCTTTAAAGTTTGCCCAGAATCACTAATGGCTGCCATGGTTTCTACTACTGTACCTGTGGGGGCAATTAAGGGTTAAAGGTTAACTATGGGCTGTTTAATCAGTCTTCAGGTGAGGGGCAATTAATCACTAATCACAATAAATTGCACCATCAATTAACCTGTAAAAGTTCCTCCCTCTTTCCTCAACTGACTTTTGAGTTAACAACCACAAATAAACATGAATTTAGATTGGATTACGCCAGCAGATAGGGTTAAACAACTTCCCCCCTATGTATTTGCGCGATTAGATGAATTGAAAGCCCATGCCTGTGAACAAGGCCTTGATTTGATTGATTTGGGTATGGGAAACCCGGACGGACCGACTCCTGAACCTGTAGTAGAAGCGGCGATCGCTGCCTTGCGAAATTCAGCCAATCATGGCTATCCCCCCTTTGAAGGGACTGCTAGTTTCCGCGCCGCCATTACTCGTTGGTATCACCGTCGCTATGGAGTTAACCTAGACCCCAATAGTGAAGCGTTACCCCTATTAGGATCTAAAGAAGGTCTCACCCATTTAGCTTTAGCCTATGTCAACCCCCAAGATGTGGTTTTATCGCCAGATCCGGCTTATCCTGCCCATTTTCGGGGTCCGTTAATTTCTGGGGGGGATGTTTACAAAATTCGCCTGAAACCAGAAAATGATTGGATTATAGATTTAGCAGATATCCCGGATCATATTGCTGACCGCGCCAAAATTCTCTATTTTAATTATCCTAATAATCCCACAGGTGCAACCGCCCCCAGGGAGTTTTTTGAGGATTTAGTCGCTTTCGCCCACAAACATCAAATTCTATTGGTTCATGACCTCTGTTATGCGGAACTAGCTTTTGATGGTTATCAACCGACCAGCTTACTAGAAATTCCGGGAGGTAAAGAGATTGGGGTCGAGTTCCATACCATGTCAAAAACTTATAATATGGCGGGTTGGCGCGTGGGTTTTGTAGTTGGTAATTCTCGAATTATTCAAGGATTAAGAACTCTGAAAACCAACTTAGATTATGGGTTATTTGCTGCTTTACAATCGGCGGCAGAAACTGCTTTAAATTTGCCAGATTCCTACTTGGAAGAAGTGCAAAATAGGTATAGAACCCGACGGGATTTTCTAGTCAGAGAATTGGCAGAATTGGGCTGGAATATTCCTAAACCCAAAGCGGCGATGTATTTGTGGGCTCCCTGTCCCGTGGGTATGACTTCAACGGATTTTGCCCTATCAGTCCTACAACAAACTGGGGTGGTGGTGACTCCAGGTAATGCTTTTGGGGCGGGAGGAGAAGGCTATGTTAGAATTAGTCTGATTGCTGATTGCGATCGCTTGGCGGAAGCGGTCAAACGCCTAAAAGAAGCCAATATTGGCTATCAACGCCAAATGGTGGCAACGGGAATGGTTTAACTCAATTATAATTAAAAAAGCGCTATTGGCAATGAGCCTCGGCGCTTTTCTAATTTTGAAAAAAAATTGGCAAAACTTGAATTTATCCTTCTTTGCCTTCGCGACTCTGGGTTTGGATATACAGAATCAGAAGAAACACGGAAGGGACTAGCACAAAAAGAATGCTGGCAACAAATCCTAGGTCATTAACTTCCATAATTATCCAACGAGTGTTAATACACAAAAGAAACCGACTTCTCCAGGATATCATTAAATTGGCTAGTTTGAGTGGAAATTTTAACCTTGGGTGCGATCGCGCACATTACCTTGTGCAGCATACTTTTCCAGAAACTCCATAATTTTCCTAGGTACATCTACTCCGGTGGCGGTCTCAATTCCTTCTAGTCCCGGTGAGGAGTTAACTTCCATTACCACAGGTCCATGATTGGAACGCAATAAATCCACCCCCGCGACTTTCAGCCCCATAATTTTAGCAGCGCGGACAGCGGTTGATCTTTCCTCTGGGGTTAATTTGACTTTTTGGGCGCTTCCTCCCCGGTGAAGATTAGACCGAAATTCCCCTTCTGCGCCTTGGCGTTTCATGGAAGCTACTACCCTTTCACCAACTACAAAACAGCGTAAATCTGCCCCTCCAGCTTCCTTAATAAATTCCTGGACTAAAATATTGGCATCAAGTCCCCGAAATGCCTCAATTACAGACTTAGCCGCCTGGTATGTTTCAGCTAAAACTACACCAATTCCCTGGGTTCCTTCTAACAGTTTAATCACTAAGGGAGCCCCACCAACTACGTTAATCAAACCATCAATATCTTTAGTAGAATGGGCAAACCCAGTCACCGGAAGACCTATGCCTTCTCGGGCTAATAATTGCAAGCAACGCAGCTTATCACGAGACCGAGAAATGGCTTGAGACTCATTGGGAGTAAATACACCCATCATCTCAAATTGGCGGACAACAGCAGTGCCATAAAAGGTTTTAGATGCACCAATACGAGGAATAATGGCATCAAATCCTTCTAGGGGTTTTCCCCCATACATGACCATGGGTTTATGGGAGGTAATATTCATGTAGCAGCGCAGGTAATCGATTACATACATCTCATGACCCCGCTGTTCCCCTGATTCTTTCAGTCTCCGAGTAGAGTAAAGGGAACTATCTTGGGATAGAATCGCAATTTTCATGGTATAATATTAATAGCATCTGACGTTTTTGTGGTTGCCGATCGCTGTGTGGAATAACCTGGCCATGAATAACCAGCCAGAAACTAACATTGTTCCCATTTCACCTTCTGGTTTTTACGAATCTAAATAACATTTATTATTTTACCGGACTGGGGATACTCCAAAAATAGAATGTGCATTCCTCTTCGGGGTGGGTTAAATGCAGTACAGCGTCGGGAGTCCATTCTCCCATATCAAAGTCCCGGGAGACAATGCGGGTTCCCGGCTTGAGTTGTTCGAGTAATTGGGGTTTTAAACGTAGGTTAAGCTGAGGTAACAGATAAATAAAGATAACTGTGGCTTCCTGAAAATTGCTGTTAAACAGGTTGGCTTGGCGGAAGATGACGCGATCGCTAACGGCGGCTATTTTGGCATTTTCTGTGGCTTCCTTAATGCGATCGGGATCAATATCAATACCAACTCCCCGCGCCCCAAATTTTTCGGCGGCGGCGATCGCTACCCGTCCATCTCCACAACCTAGGTCATATACAACATCATCAGCACCAACTTTCACCCAACGGAGAACATCCTCTAACAAATCTTGAGGAGTTGGAACATAACCAATATCAGGTTGATTAGAGTACATAAAATTTAACTAACAATCAGGGTTTGAGCAAATTCTTAAAATCCCTAGAAGTTTGATGATCATGTTGATGATACCATACGAAACGCTGGGGAACCCCTAGGGTAATTTCTGCTTCATCTAGGGCTTGTTTGAGTCGGAACCGCAGGGTTCGTGCTGCCGCCCATTGTTGGCTGGGTATAGTTTTAACTAGAAACCGGATCACAATTCCCTCATGGGAAATATCATCAACCCCCAGAATATCAACAGGTTCTAAAATCTTGTCAGACCATTCCGCCTCATTTTGCATCTTTTGACAGACTTTAAGAATAATTTCCATAGCCTTTCTGATGTCAGCATCCCAGGCAATTTTTAAGCCCAGGTTCACCCGTGACCAGTCTTTAGTATTATTAATAACTGTGGCAACTTGACCATGGGGAATAGTTATTAATTGACCATCTAAATTGCGGAGATTAGTGCAATACAAATTCATGCTTTCTACGGCTCCGGCTAAATTGCCAATTTGGACGACATCACCTACAGCATAACGGTCTGTGAGCAAAATTAAAATGCCATTTAACATATTTTCTATTAAATTACGAGATAGAAAAGCTGTTAATAAAGCGAAGGCTCCCGCACCGGCTAGGAACGCCGTATTGATGCCAATAATTACCACAGTGAAATAAATACCAAGACCGGAGAACAGCCAACTTTTACCACCTTTGAGAGCCGGAGAATAGGTGCTAACTCTCATAGTGTAACGATTCAAGTTAGGATGGGATTCTTGTTGTTCTTGAGCCCAACCATTTAAGGTATGATCAATGAAAAAATCTAACAGTTTATCAATTAAGGTAATACCAACCCAAAGACTAGGGAGCAGAATTGCTTGATAGGCAAACATAATAATTAAAGGACGAGTTTGCCGAAATACGAAACAAATTAAACTGATACCTAATAAAATCACTAATAATTCCGCTATCAGCAGAAATCTCCGCAATAATTCTACTAAGTTTTTGCCTTGCTGAAGTGATACTTGACTATTTAACCTCCTGGCGATCAGTTTAGGGATTTGATTAATTTTCTGATTAATTTTGTGATGCAGATAACCTGAACTATAGCCTTGGCCATTACTGTTGACATCCTTAACTTTATCGGCATCATCACTGATGTCTTCATTCGGTTGAACTACAGTATCAGAAAGAGTTTCTCCTGATAAGGTTTCGGGGTTAACTTTAGCTTCATTCACCAGATTTTGCAATTGGCTTTTAATTAGATTGCGTCGTTGTGTTAGTAATTTTCGTAACCCCGAAATTAGCCTCAGACATAGGAAAATAAATGCTACAATAATCAAGGTGATGGTGATTCTTCCTAAAGGATATTGAGCATCAAATTCTCGCCCCCATAAGGCTTCACTAGCATACTGCGTGATTTGGTCTCGCCAAACTGGTGCTAATTCTTCAACTGTTATACCATTAACAATGGCATCATGATTATTGACGGTGATTACTACAATTTGAGGGATGCGTAAATCATGATTTGGTTGAGTATAAATTACCGTTTCGTTATTCTGAATTCCTATATTTAATTGCGGGGTAAATGGATGTAGAGGTTTATCTGGATTAAACAACCGCCAAAACTGCCAATTTTCTGGATGATATGTTTGTGGTAATTCTTGATTTCTGCTAATATTACGGAGACCTCGATTAAAGGATTCCTGTACTAATTTTGCACGTCTTTCTAAGGTTAAGGCAGTGGCGCGGTCATCTTGTTCTAAACTCCGTCGCGCACCGAGGATTAATCCTCCCCGCCCACCGTGGCCGCCTAAATAAACTCTGCTACACCAACTAGCACCACAGCTATAAGCACGGTTGACATTCCACAAAAAGGTTTGATTCTGTTGATCGGTAATTGAGACGGGAGATACGAAAAATTGCCCGAAGGCTGGGCTGTGACCAGCGACAGTTAAGGAAAATGTCAAGACCAAAACGCTTACAAAATAAGTAATTTTTCGGAGTATTTTATAATTTATAGTCAACCCTAGGGATTTGTCTAAACAAGCGATCGCCTCTAGGGGTAAAATCCTCCACCGAGTTTTCATGATCCTCCTCAGTTAGCAACACCGACCATGGATAATAACTCAATTCGGGAATCTTGGCAAATTTTTAATGATCATAGCCTTCAGATACTATCTGAGATTTAGCTAAGGAGCAAGCGTCCTAGAGGGGAGTTGAGGAAAGATGGATACAGTTTACCAATTTGCCACAAATGTTGCAATCGTACACTGTGATAGCCCAGTAGAATCAGAAAACTCAAAATTTGTACCCGGGGATTAGTCAACCAGTGAATATAAAAAATATCTAATTTTCGATTTTTGATAATTTCCCAAATTAAATGAATAATAGCAATCACAAAACATAAGAAAATTAGGGGACCGAATAAGTGGTAGGCGATCGCCTGATTTAAGTCACCTCGGGCTGTAGCCATTAAGGATCTAGTTAACMCCCAGGCTGGACAAGGAACCCCCACATATCGCATCAGGGGACATCTTAAAAACTCCATATGAACACCTAGGTTAAACCCTATACTACCGATAATAGGTATTAAGGCGATCGCTAAACCCAACATCCGTTTTTGTCGTTGTTGTCGAGAAAGCAAATCAGGCGATTTTAGTGTTTTACCTACCATTACAATTCCCCATCAATTAACGACTTTTTAGCAAATCCACCCCAAAACAGGTTAGGTAAATTACCACCGTTGCTAATTGCTGAAATAACACCAGTTCAAAAGTTTTCACAAAAAAATTAATCTCTGACTGGGAATACACGGCTATTGAACTTCCAGCTAATAAGGCAATCAAAAACCAAAATATCGTTTTTCTGTGCTTGAGTTTTAGCATGATTTGGATTCCCACATTAACTTAACCAAAAGCGAGATAGGAGTAGAAAACTAAGGTTCCTACCACAGGAACTATCCACAAAAGTATTAACCAGGGAGTTTTTTCTAGTTTTTTGCAAATTCTAATCCAGGCTTTGATTAACCAAATTACGGCAATGATATTGATGCAGGGAATGAACATCAAAATCGTCCATAAAATCGGGTTATCTTCATCCCCAGCCACAAAATTTATATAGGTTCCTAAAATAGGAATCCAAGCAAACCAAGCATTGTCCACTCGACATCTTTGATAAATTTTCCAGGACAAAAAACTAAACACTAAATAGCCAATTAAATAGCCGATCAATATTCCTGGGTTTGGTTCTACTGTATCGTAGGTAATATCTAGTTGTGGAACTGTATTTTGTTGAGCGAGTAGAACCGGGACTAGATTAGTGACTGCTGGAGTCGGCGGTAATATACTAATGTCAATCATGAATAAGTCACCGATAAATTACTATAGTTGACTAATTGTAAGATATGTTATCTGAAAAGACTATCTATTTTTGATTGGGTTCACAAAAATCAACATTATCAGAACATCATGATGATATTTAGTATTTGAGACTCGAGGCAATATAGTTATATGTTGATAAATGATATTCTCAAGGCGATCGCTATAGGACTCCCTCCTCCGGTTATAATCTACCTAGGCTATTATTGCCAACGGAGGCATCTATATCTTTGATAGATAATAGCCCCACTATTTAACTATAGTAATATTTGGGAAAAAATTGATGATGAACACACCTAATTTTTTGTCAATTCCATACTGGAAACAGTCAGAATTTTGGCTGATGGCGATCGCCGTTGCCCTTTACTCTATGCTCAATCGGTTCACGACTCCCACTAGACACTTCGTTTATGACCTTGGGTTCCCTGCCTTGTTTGGAAGGTTGAATTCCAAACGTTGGGACATATAAACAGTTATAGGGATGGTCAGAGATTAACCTCTTATATCCAGCGACTAGGGGCTGAAGTCCCCACCAGGTAGTTATTTCGGGCATCTCAGCCCTATTTCATACCTGAACGTCTCGCACGCATATCCCAATCATTACAGTTGGGCATTGGCTTCTGGCTACATCTCACATCCTCTAGGAGTTAGGGGTCGAGAGTGAAGTCACCTTCGCGAACTCCCATTCAAAACCGTGCTTGATAGTTTCCCATCACACGGCTCCTGATGTGGATACCCTTTTGTCATCGGAACAGGGTTACTACCCCCTCCCCTGCTTTCGTGCTTCAATGTTCAGAGCTTTATGCAGCACGTAGTCTTTGAACTCGTTCTCGCCACTATACTCCTAATAATCGCAGTATCTATATCCACACCGTGACAATTGGGCATATCCCAACCATGACAATTGGGCTTTAGCTTCTGGTCACATCCTTCACCCTCTAACCATGCGCTTACATTTTTCACTACTGCCTTGTCAATAGCATTACTCACTTGTTTATAGGCAGAGCATTAGAGGGGTTACAACGTTCCGTTTATATGGGCATTCCATCGTTAGATTTGTCCTCAGAACCGGGGTACTGTTAAAGGTCTGTGTAGGTAGTCGCAAGAACCCCCTACTTTTCCCCTTGCCCTTTTGGGCGCAGCGTGTCAACCTATTTCGCTGCTAGTGTATTACGATGGTTCAAGCCGGACATTCAGTCTCCTTAATCATAGATGGTTGGCAGTGGTCGAGTAGGAGGTGGGTTCCGACCTACGCCTTCCGTTCCCCGCTTTAGTCTGTCGAGTTATGATTTCCAAAACTGGGGGTGGCTATCGCCGTTACTCTCTACTCCCTGATTTCTCAGTTCGTTTATGACCTTGAGTTCCCTGCCTTGCTTAGTTCCCTAAGCGTCGGGACATATAAACAGTTATGAGGATGGTCAGGAGAGGTTTCCTTATATCCAAACTCGGGGCTGGAATCCTCACCGGCTAGTGCTTTAGGGCATTTCAGCCCTATTTCATACCCGAACGTCTCGCACCTTGCGCTTACACTTATCACTACTGAGATATCGACCAATATTCTCAGAATCCAAGAGGACTTAAAACGTTCCGTTTATATTGGCCTTCCATCTTTAGATTTGCCCTTTCCACCGGGGTAATTTTAAAGGTCTGTGTAGGTAACAACAGAAAATTCCTACTTTTCCCCTTGCTCTTTTTGAGCGCAGCGCATCAACTTATTTCGCTACCCAATCATTACGATGGTTCAAGTCAGACATTCGGCTCACGCCTAATCATAGATGGTTGGCAGTGGTCGGAGTCTTGGGAGTGGGTTCCACCTCACGCCTTGCGTTCCCCGCTTCAATCTGACGGGTCGTGACTCCTGAAATTGGGGGTGGCTATCGCCGTCATCCTCAACGTTGTAACAAAATGTTAAATTTTATTTCAAAGTATGTTGACCTTGGATTCCCTGACTATTTTTCGTATCGGATGATACAAAACGTCGGTACATATAAACAGTTATGGGGACGGTCAGGAGTGCACTCCTTATATCCAACCAAGGGGTTGAAATCCCCACCAGGTAGTTATTTCGAGCATCTCAGCCCTATGCACGCACCTGAACGTCTCGCACTCTGTTGCTGATTGTAGCAGATTGGCTGATTGGGTCTGTCTCCCTGGCATGAGGTAACATCGCTTATAGGTAGTCCAGCAGGTAGTCGAGGAGTGCTCGCGGGAAGTTCCCAAGAAAAGGACGGCGCTTGTACCTCCGTTTTGAGTCACAGTTTCAGCCCCAAATCAGAACCCGATGATTTGTCAAGTGATTCATAACTCCAGGGTTCGCGCTACTATGAGAATTGGGCAGCCCTGAGCCATAGCACCTCTGTTAGATGTGAATTATGCCTAAACGCGGTCAATCCTCATTTCGCCGTCTTCTGCTATCCCGGATTTTACTGTTAAGCCTTCCGGTGTTGTTGGTTGGACAATATGTGACCTATCGCAAAGCTCGTTCAGCTTTACTAGAAACGGCTCGTCTGAACTTAACTGAAAGTGCAGTTAAAAAAGCTGCGGGTATTGATGAATGGGCGAAGTCCTTGAGATCCAGTTTGATTTTAGTGGCTCACAGTTCCGTTTTGCAGTCTGGAGAAGAGGAGAATTTTCAAGGTTTTCTTGAAGAGGTGGTCTCGGAATTACCTTTTGAGGTCAACTGTCTGCAAATGACTAATCTGGAAACGAATGAGATAGTTGCTAGTACCTGTGGTCTGGCGGCGCAGGTTCAATTTCCCCAAAATTTATGGTCTGCTACTCAATCTGAGAACTGGACTGTCAGTCAGTCAGAAGCTCATATTATTAATGTGGGAACTGCAGAGGTTGACAACGGCTTTTTTCCTGAAAATATCGATGATAGTGGGTCAGATACTCCAGAAACGAGGCAAGTTTTACCTCGCCGCCAAAATAATCAACTCAGTTTAATCTCTATGGCTCCGGTTTATATTGCTGATGGAGAAGTTAATCGACTCCGTTATGGATTAAGTCTGGAGTCTTATTCTTTCCTCAGAGGTGAGCAAACCCCGAAATCTTTAACAGGTTCTACTGTAATTTTAGATGACACGGGAACTATTGTGGCTCATCCTAATCCGCAGTCGGTGGGATTAAATATTAGGGATCACGCTGATTCTCAGAGGTTGGATAGTTTACTGCGTAGTGCGTTGGCGGGTCGCACTAATTTTATTCATTTGTTTTCTTTTCAACAAAATGGGGAAGAATTATTGGCGGGATATCATGCTATTGACAGTCCGGTTTTTCCCAAGAATGATGATAGTAAGTGGGTCATCTTGGCGGTGGCTAGTTTGGATGATGCTCTCTATGGATTAAAGGATATTAATTCGGTTTTAGTTGTGCTAATTATGAGTTTGATTATAGCGATTATTAGTGCAGCATTATACCTGTCTAGGGATTTGGCACGTCCTTTAGAAAAACTCCGAGATTATGCGCTACAAGTTAACAGCATTGAATCCCATGTAGAGGTTCCTAAAAATCTGAAAATCCGGGAAGTTGAGCAGTTAGCTCAGGCTTTGCGGACTATGGTGGATCGTTTGCAGTCTCGGGCTCAAGCCTTGGCTTTTGCGACTAAGGAGGCGCGGGTGGCTAACCAGCTTAAAGATGAATTTTTGCGGGTTATATCCCATGAGTTGAGAACACCGCTTAATGGCATTATTAATTCTCTGAATTTAATTCAGGATGGCTTCTGTGACGATCGCGATGAGGAAATGGAATATTTGCAGATGGCTAATGACTCGGCTCTGCATTTATTTGACATTGTTAATGATATCTTAGATATTGCCTTGATTGAGGAAGGTCAACTATCTTTGTTTCTGGAACCGACGGATTTGGGGGTGATTCTCCAAGAGGCGATCGCCTTACAAACTCTGGATATTCAGCAGAAAGGTTTAGATTTAAACTTAGTGTTATCCGCTGAACCTCTGGAAGTACAAGCAGACCGAGATAAACTTAAACAGGTTTTTCTCAATATTATTAATAATGCGGTCAAGTTCACCCAAGCTGGTAGTATCACGATTACTAGCCAACTTGAGCGCTTCCCAAATGCGGCGGGGAATGCGATCGCTTCTAATTATAATTCCGGTCAGATTATCAAAGCATCTGAACAGGTAATTGTAACTATTGTCGATACAGGAATTGGGGTAATCCGAGAAAAGCAAAGCCAACTATTTCAGCCCTTCGTGATGGTCGATGGTTCCACCACTAGGGAGTCGGGAGGGGTGGGTTTAGGATTAGCGATCGCTCGTCGTCTCATGGAAATGATGGGTGGCGGTATTCAACTGTACAGCGCCGGACACGACCAAGGTACTACAGTTACCATCGCCATGCCAACTTTACGAGCAGCAACACCACCTTCTCAACATCAGAAGACTACCAGAAAATCTAAAAAGAAAGTTAAAAGTTGACTCATAATTTGGTCGGGCACAGATCATTGGTTATCCTAGAGAAAGAAATAGCCCTGATTATAGAGATAGTCTGTTCAGATTTCGCGCCAGGAGTATGTCAAAGCCAAATTTCTGAGTCTCATCATGGATAAAATTAAGTTTCGCAGATACAAAAGAACAGCAGTTATCACCCTAGTCTTGATAGCATCAGTCGGTCTGGAAGCCTGCGCTTCTTACCACAAAAGACGAGAAGTATATAGAAATCTTCAGGACTGCCATCAACAATGGGGTGAAGCTAATCTATGTGAACCAATTACCGATGGTTCCTACCCCGTAGGCTACCATTATGGTCCCTATTATAAAAATCGCGGGGGTCGCTACTATTACTATCGTACCTTCAATTCAAGCCCTCGTGCTGTTCCCTCTAGTGCAGGTATCAGTAATACCACTCGTGGAGGTAGGAGTCCCTCTGTTGGTGGTGTGAGACGAGGTGGTTTTGGTTCCGGTGGTCGCAGCGCTACATTTAGAGGTACAGGAGGGAGTCGAGGGGGTTGATGAAAGTTAAATTTAGCCAGCCTATTGTCGGCGAACTCGGCGGTTGTAATGACTGTCTGCTTCTTGGATATTTAAGTAAGAACTAGGATCCTCGGCAACCCATCCTAAATTGGAGTTATAGCGGACTTCAAAATGGAGGTGGGGGCGATCGCTACTTGGTCGGCCGGTCTGACCCACTAATCCTAAAGTTTCCCCTAATGCTACTTGCTGTCCGGTGTCAACCACAGTTTCCAAAAGGTGAGCGTAGCGGGTTTGTTTTCCCTGGGCGTGATTAACTACCACCAGATTACCATAGCCCTCTCGATATCCCGCAAAAGCTACCACACCTTTACCCACAGCTAAAACAGGAGTTCCGGTGGGTGCGGATAAATCAATACCTCCATGAAATACTACTTGACCAATAACGGGGTCTAACTGCCACCCATAGCGCAACAGTACCTCAGCCATAATTGGTAATGGATAGCCAGATAACAGGTTAGGGGAGGGAGTAACTGGCGGCGCAGGTGCCCAGTTGACTCCGGGAATAAATACTACCCTGGGTTCAGCTTGACAGCCATTGACTTCAAAAATTACATCGGCTCTGGTATTATGGGCACGCGCTACATCCACCCAGGTCAGACCGGGTTCTACTTCTATCTGAATACCATTGTAGGGGGGAATCAAGATCTCTTGTCCGACGGAGACTACACCATCACGTAAACTGGGATTCATACCCATGAGGGTAGCAGGAATTAAATTGTACTGTCGCGCAATGGTTGCTAGGGTTTCGCCTGGGGCGACACGATGACGTTGCAGACGGGATAAAGCCGGAGTTGGACAAACTTCTCGGGCTTCCTGGGAAAATACGTTAGCTAGTCCCACAGGGGCGATCGCACCTAGGAAGATAACAGAGATCAAGGCTGACTTGCAGATCATATTCAGTCCGTATTAACTTCGTTAATTAGTTACAGCAGGGCAATATTGGCTTTAATATAGCCGAGGCTCGGATACAATTGCTAAAATTGAGGCAAGGAACTTAGCTTCATCGCTGGGGTTCATTTGATTTAGAGATATCGATCCGGTCGGAATATTTAAACATGGATTTATCTTTTAGGCAGTTAACCGTGTATCTGGCCCTACTTTCGATCGGGGGCGGTACTGGTTTAATCGGTGGTCGCTATTTATATGCTAATCATCTGGTGACTAATTCTCCCGCCGTCCCCGTGGTTCGAGAAGTGTCCCCGGAAACGCCACCCTACTACCGTCAGAGTCCTATTGCTGCACGCAATAACTCCAATTTTATCGCTGAAGCTGTCCAAAAAGTGGGACATTCGGTGATTCGTATTGATGCTGTGCGGAGTGCTTCTAAAAATTTACCAGATGCTTTGAATCATCCCCTGTTTAAGCGGTTTTTTGGCGATCGCATTCCCCAGGAGCATGAACGGTTACAGCGGGGAACAGGTTCGGGATTTATTATCAGTTCTGATGGTCGTCTGATTACTAACGCTCATGTGGTCGATGGGGCTAATATAGTTCGTGTCACTCTTAACGATGGTCGCGTGTTTCAAGGTCAGGTGAGGGGGGTTGATGACTTAACTGATATTGCTGTGGTCAAAATTGAAGCCCAGGACTTACCTACAGCTCCTATTGGTGTTTCTGAGGGGTTGATTCCCGGTCAGTGGGCGATCGCTATTGGTAATCCCCTCGGTTTGGATAATACCGTAACTGTGGGAATTATTAGTGCCATTGGGCGATCGAGTTCTCAGGTCGGTATCCCTAATAAACGGGTGCGCTTTATTCAAACTGATGCTGCTATTAACCCTGGTAACTCAGGAGGTCCCCTGTTAAATGATCGGGGTCAAGTTATTGGCATTAATACCGCTATTCGTTCTAATGCTCAAGGTTTGGGCTTTGCTATCCCTATTGAAACCGCCCTGCGAATTGCTAATCAATTATTTGACCACGGGAGAGCAGACCATTCCTTCCTAGGGGTGAAAATGGTTGCCCTTAACCCCACCATTAAGGAGGAGATCGATCAGCAACTCAATCTTAAACTGACTAAGGATAGGGGAGTGTTAGTGGTTCGGGTGGTCGAAGGCTCTCCCGCTGCTAATGCTGGTATTCAACGGGGAGATATCATTAATCGAGTCGCCGGCAGCCCGGTTATCACTCCCACCCAAGTCCAAGAGCAAATCCAATTTACCCTGGTGGGACAAGAGTTGGAAATTGAGATTGACCGTCTGGGAAAAACCGAAACCATTAAAGTACAGATGGCTGCGGCTCCAGACTCCGCTTTGTCAGGAGTTGACTGACTTTGAGGTAAATTACTATTACCCCTTAATCCGGTTAATCCGGTTAATCCCGTTCTGGTTTAGTTGATTGGGAACGGGAAGACGGGGTGCTGGAAATATTTTCCTCTAGGTGCATACGTTGCTCCATCTGACGGAGAAAATACCCGGTCATCATGGCTGAAGCTAGTAAGCCAGCCAGGTTGTCTCTATTGGTTGTGATTTGTACGTCGAAGTCATCTGAGGGTAAAACGCCTACCAGACCTTGGACATTGCGGGAAATTATTTCTTTGATCTCTGGACTGGCTGATTGAGCAACGTGGGCTAAAACATCGGGATGTTGATGTTGTAGATAGTGCAACAGGGGGTTCTCAGAGATTTCTTGGTCATTAGACGAATGAAAGTCGGAGTTAAAAACCATGAGGTGACTTGTTAGTGTCTGCTCTACTTTAGTTCTACTTTAATTCCAGTTTAGTCGATTTAACTAGATGCTGTGCTATCTTCTGGCAAATTTGTCTTTAAATTTAGCGACAGTTGCTGGGGAAGTTGGTCTAGTTGAAAGTATTGATGGAATTTTTTGCTGACCTGTAACCAATAGGAACGGGCTTGGGGTTGTCGTCGTTTGGTGACGAATTCTAATTCTACCAGTTCCTGAACGTGCTGATAAGCACCACTACCTCGTAATTCTACCAGATCGGTTTGGGTAATGCCACCATTAAGGGCGATCGCTGCCAAAGTCCGTAAAGCCCCCACACCTAATTCTGGTGGTACTAGGGTGTGCATTAGTTCCCCGTAGGCTTGGCGCAGTTGCAGGCTGTAACCTTTCTTGGTTTCCACAATTTCTAAGGCCGTATCCCGGTGGGCATAATCTGACATTAGTTGAATTATGGCTTCTTCTGCTTGGGGGCGATCGCATTGAGCTAATTGTACAATCTCGGACAAGGACAAGGCTTGACCTTTCAGGTACAAAATTGCTTCAATCTTAGCTAGGAGACTAATGGCCATAAAACTGTCGGTAATTTATAACATTTCCCATTGATAGGGGAACTATGCCACAATTATAACCACATTATAGCATCAATTATCCCCCTTGGGCAATTTCGGTTAACAAATAACCATTATTTACTGGCTCTAGGAAGGTTAAATTAGTTGAATATTCGGCGGCTATGATACTATATATTACCCACCTCTCCTGGGGCTCTAACTGCTACCTGGCTGGGTCTCAGGTTGGAGTTGATCCGCCAACCATATACAATCATAATAGCTGAAATATACTATATTTGGAGGCGATAACTTACGGATTTTTATGAAAAAATTATGGGCTAATTCTTGCAAATACATGGGATTATTAATCGCCACGGCTGTTATGATAGCAGTCAGTGGTTGGGCTATTGATCAAATCCCAGATTCCCATTTAATATCGGATTTACCCGCACCTCAAACTACCGAAAATATGGCTATGAATGACCAAGTAGTGGCGGCTTACACGGGTTTTGCGTTTCGGCTGTTTTCTGGTGTTTATCAGCATCAAAATCAGGAAAATATTTTTATTTCTCCGGCGAGTATTACTAATGCTCTGGCTATGACCTATAATGGGGCGGCGGGAACTACTAAAGAGGCGATCGCTCAAACGTTGCAAGTTCAGGATATCAGTTTAGCAGAACTAAATCAGGCTAATTTGGCTCTCAATCAGTCAATTTCAGCCATTGATGAAGATGTGCAAATTAATATTGCTAATTCTCTTTGGTTGCATCAGTCGGCTTTTTTCTTACCCGATTTTCTCGACCGGATCAATCAGTTTTATCAGGCTAAACTCACAGCAGTTGATTTTAGTAGTCCTGATACCCCATCCCAAATTAATGATTGGGTTAAACAGGAAGCGTTTATACGAGTTAACTGACTTGGCTGGCGATCGCTTTAGTTTTTCTGTATGATGATTGTGGCCAGGAGCAATGGCTACTTGACAACCCGTTATCCGTTAGGGCCACAGACAACTCTACTCCCAAGTCCTAACGGATTCTTGTGGCTTTGGCTTGATTGTGCGATCGCGTTTACTTCTTGTACCTGGCTGTTCACTGCTAAGTATTTTGTAAATCAACTTCATTAATTCATTGTCTCTTGAGTTGACCTCTGCTATTAACTTTTTGTTTTGCTTCATCAAAGACC
>NZ_PKGG01000007.1:0-62248 GCF_046480465.1 Arthrospira sp. PCC 8006 | reverse complement strand
CCTACCACGCGAGAGCCTAAAAGGGGTTGAAACGTTCCGTTTATACGGGCATTCCATCTTTAGATTTGTCCTATCCACCGGGGTACTTTTAAAGGTCTGTGTAGGTGTTGCATAGAGAACCCTACTTTTCCCCTTGCTCTTTTGAACGTAGCGTGTCAACCTATTTCGCTACCTTAATAATTACGATGGTTCAAGCCGGAACATTCAGATTTCCTTAGTCATGGATGGTTGGCAGTGGTCGGATTATTGGGAATAGGTTTCCCTCACGCCTTCCGTTCCCCGCTTCAATCTGATGGGTTGTGATTCCCAAAACTGGGTGTGGCTATCGCCGTTACTCTCAACGCCCTGATTTCTCAGTTGGTTTATGACCTTGAGTTCCCTGCCTTGCTTAGATTTCTCCAAGCGTCGGGACATATAAACAGTTATGGGATGGTTAGGGGTGCAAATCCCTTATATTCTACCCAGGGGTGGAAGTCCCACTAGGAGGTTATTTCAGGCATTGCAGCCTTATTTAACTCCTAAACGTCTCGCACCTATACATCTATAATAGCATTCCTCGCCGTCCCTGTCAACCTCTATTCTTTCCGCGCGAGGGTTGGTTAATTGAATAAAAAATCAAGTTATTCTTGAGCGCCAGCGGCTCTCAAAAGCTTAACAATTTCGTGATGTCGGTTAAATTCGGCTAACATTAAAGCTGTAAAACCCCCACGATGTTTAAGATTAATATTTGCACCGCGTTCAATGAGCAATTGAACTGCGAACTGATGACCACGATGAGCGGCCCACATCAAAGCTGTAGCTCCCTTTTCGTCCTGAAGATTCAGGTCAATTGGGGTAAGAAGTAGCCGTTCAATAATCGCCACATTTCCCACTTCAGCGGCGGTCATCAAGGGAGTTTTACCGCCTTCTGTAGTCAGATGAATATCGGCACCACTATTAAGCAGGATTTGTACAGCGTTTAAATCTCCCTGGCGAATAGCCAAAGAAAGAGGAGTTTCGCCACTGATTTTAGCATTAAGAAGAGCATCACGGCGATCGCGAGAAATACGAGGGACTAACAGAGTCATAATGTCACTATGTCCCTGGATAGCTGCTAACATCAGGGGGATATCGCCAAAGCGATTAACCGCATGAACATCAGCACCCCAACCCAACAGAAGTTTCACCATATCCTGGTGTCCTTCTAGGACTGCCAAATGTAGGGCAGTTTCACCATCGCGATCGCCAGTATAAATATCAGCCCCAGCTTTAAGCAAGGCACTAGCGATAGATAATTGACCCATAGCCGCCGCCCCCATGAGAGCCGTGCTACCATCGATATTGCGGGCATTAACATTAGCCCCAGCTCGGATGAGTAATTCTACCATTTGCCAGTCTCCCCTATCAGTAGCCACCATAAGGGGAGTTTCCCCAGACTCATTACAGACATTGACATTTAAACCCATGTCTAACCAGGTGGGGAGTCTTTCAGGGCGACCAGAGGCAACCACCTGAAATAATATGCCAGAATCAGGTAATGGATCTAAGACAGCCCCAGCTTGCCGGAGGTCTTCAGCAATTTCGAGATGGTTTTGTGATAGGGCTAATTTCCAGGCCGTATCACCGGCGCTGTCGATCGCATTAACATCAGCTCCTTCATTCAATAGCAATTTTACCATAGAGCGATCGCCCCGATGGGTAGCAGCCATCAGAGCCGTGCTACCGTCCTCATTTTGAGCATTGACATTAGCGCCACTTTGTAGTAGCAAACGAGCGCAATCAAGTTGACCATGAGCCGCCGCCACCATCAGAGCCGTGATACCATAGCGACGACTAGCATAATTAACATCTGCGGATCGTTGCACCAACACCTGCAAAATCTCCAAGTATCCTGCCTGTGCTGCCAAAATTAACACCGTAACACCATCACGATCTTTAGCATTAGCATTTCCCCCCTTAGCCAGGAGAGCGCGGGTGTTAATTACATTACCCCTCTTAACCGCTCTAACTAAGGTACTGTCCCGCTGTGTTGTTGAACCCATGAAATGTTTTTCTCATCCCACTCGTTGGTTGGAGGACAGAACTACGATGACTCCATAATAGAGAACCCCGCAGTTGCCAATTGCATCTTCGCAGGATCTATCAAAAACAGTCAATCTTTTTAGCCCATAACATAAGTAAATTCCCACAGTGGCAAGATATCACAAACACAACTGATCAGTAATATGCTAAGTTTTATGAAGATTTCATCATTTTACCGATTCGGAGAACACTATGGATCTGCCAATTCCAGATACTATCAAACCCTACCTGAATTTTATTCACCCAGCGATTATGTGGGTGTTGTTAGCCCTAACAATTTACGCAATGTACTTAGGGGTGCAAATTCGGCGCACCAGGTCATCCGAGGGGGAACAGAAAAAAGAACTGATCAAGGGAAAATTCAATAGCAAACATTATCAAGTCGGCTCGCTAATCCTGGCTTTGATGGTGCTAGGCTCTATTGGTGGAATGAGTGTCACCTATATCAACAATCATAAATTATTTGTTGGCCCTCATCTCCTAGTAGGATTAGGGATGACTGGAATGGTGGCGGTTTCAGCTTCTCTGAGTCCCCTGATGCAAAAGGGGGTTAATTGGGCCCGATATACTCATATCGGCTTGAACACAGTATTGTTAGGACTGTTTTTGTGGCAAGCCCTAACAGGGGTAGAAATCCTGCAACGGATTATCAGCAATATGTAGTTATATCTATAAATCGTAGACCAAGCTACCGGGGTGGGGGGTTGCTACCAAGGCATCAGCAATTATCCCCCTACCGCACCCTACAGATAACTAGCGGTTTTTGCGTTTCTTGGGAAATGATAAGTTTTGGGTAGTGTGAAAGTCTAGTTGGGTTTTGTAACTAAGGCGACGAGAAACCTGTTTGACTATCTTCTTGAGAAGGCTATCTCCGGTTTTCTGAATTAGCGCCCGCGACATATCCAAAATGAACTTGGGGAACTTCACCCCCACAGCTAGATCTAAATGCCATTTAGCCCCAGTCACGATCGCCGGACAATCTTCCGGTTCCACTTGGTATTTCTCGCAGACCTCCTCAACCGAAAGTTGCACCAGTTTCATAGTCGATTGAAAATCAACCTCATAACCAGGGGGAACATAATCAGGAATTGGTGTGGTGCGGATACGATAGATTCCAGCTTCATCTGGGGGAACTAATTCTAAACCGACTCTAGCTTCTACTTGATAGCCAAAAGCACCGAAACGTCCAATAATTAGAGAATAGGAGTTTTCGCCAATGGGTTCAGTTTTCATCGGTTGCGCGCATCGACAGAACCAACCTCGATGATGTCCCAGATATTCGGCCACAGTCTCCAAGTCTGCAAACATCTCCATGCAGTCGTCGTAGTCGGTGTGAAACCATATTTGTKCTGGTTGTTCTGTGGAGTCTTGGGGTTCAAGGTCGGAAGGCTGCATATCACGGGGGTTATTTAGGTCTTGCTCAGATGCTGCTACTGGCTGAGATCTAACGAAATTTTGTGGCATGATGGGTTCTCCTCGAATATGCCTTATGCTTCTATGTACTAGAATGCCTTGTAGCTCGGTAAAACCGCTACAATAAATCTACCATTATTTTTTTAGGAAAAATGGCTGGCATTTCACTGGGTTGAGCATAGGTGTAACAGATGAAGGCATTTGTAGCAGGTGCGACAGGTCAAACAGGTCGCCGAATTGTCCAGGCTCTTTGTCAACGGCAAATCCCTGTCCGCGCTATGGTTAGAGATTTGGAGAAGGCTAAGGGTATGTTTCCGGCCGATCAAGTCGAGATTGTGGTTGGGGATGTATTGGACCCCAAAACTTTGGTAGATTGTATCGGTGATAGTACGGTGGTTTTGTGTGCAACGGGTGCGACTCCCAGTTTCGACTTCACAGGTCCCTATCGGGTGGACTACGAGGGGACTAAGAATTTGGTCAATGTTTCTAAGGATAAGGGGATTGAGCATTTGGTACTGGTCTCGTCTTTGTGTGTGTCCCAGTTTTTTCACCCTCTCAATCTGTTCTGGTTGATTTTGCTGTGGAAGAAACAAGCTGAGGAGTATCTACAAAATAGCGGGTTGACTTATACTATTGTTAGGCCTGGGGGTTTGAAAAATGAGGAGACTGATTATCCTATTGTGATGGCTGGCCCAGATACTTTGTTTGATGGCAGTATTCCCCGGACTCAGGTGGCTGAAGTTTCTGTCGAGGCTTTATTTGTGCCAGAGGCTCGTAATAAAATTGTGGAAGTTGTCAGTAAGCCGGGGGAGCCACAAAACTCCCTCCCCCAGTTGTTCGCTAGTGTGCCTTAAGAGTTGATTATGCACGAATCAAGACCCCCTAGAAGACGCGATCGCCGTGTGGTGCGATCGAAAACTATAGCTGGCGACGATTGGACTCCTGAAATGATGCCATCACCATTGGCGGGGATGCCATATCGACGGACTCGGCGCAGAGGAGGGTTATTGAAACCTCTGTTACTGAGTTTTTTGCTACTCTGGGGGGTCGGTTGGCTATGGGGTGAGGTTGTTACCCGATTTGGTGAAAGTCGGGTGGCGATCGACCACCATCCTAGTAATGAATGGCCACCGTTAGTGATGCGCGGAGGTGATCCCTACATTCGATCGCTCATGCGGACAATTTCAGCCAGTGAATCTAATTATCGGCGACCCTATCATGTCATCTACGGTGGCAAGTATGTCTCAGATTTGAGTCGGCACCCCGATCGCTGTGTTACCATTGTTGCCGGACCAAATAAAGGTAAATGCACCACGGCAGCCGGACGTTACCAGTTTTTATCATCTACCTGGGAACAGATGGCCGATCGCTACCATCCCAAACCTGCTAGATTTTGGTATTGGCATCCCTATAGTTTTGAGGCGGAATATCAAGACATAGTAGTTTATCGTTGGTTATTGGATCAGGATTTTTGGGGTGTCGATATTTCCCAAATGTTACAAGAGGGACGACTCAATGAAGTTTTGAAGTTGCTCTCAGGAACTTGGACCAGTTTAGGATATGGCATTGAGGATAATATGATGACCAGTTCCCTCCCCAGGGTTTATGAACAAGTCCTACAAGAGGAACTCTATCTCAATGGAGTAAAAGCATATCCATTTCATCCCCAGAGTTAGATCCATTCGCTTTCATCCCCGCATCCCTACCCTTTAAGTGGGTGTCGGGACGAAAGCCAGGCGTTTGCGAGTCCCCCTCAGAGTTATTATCAGAAAAAGTATTGAGCGACTGTGTGGCGACGGAGAGGGTAGATAATCCTCCACCATCAACCCAGTGCTGCTAGTTTATTATTGAGAAATTCTTACCAAAATGCTTTACATTGTACCCAACTATTGATAAACTTAAAATGGTGGGACTATGAGCAAGCATAGCTGTTTTTTAGTGGACGTGAAGTAAATCGCCTGTATATCTTGGTTTTCCCAAGGTGATTTGTAGGTGTCAATTGTGCTATTTCTACTTTCCTGTTATGGTGCGATCGAGAGATACCTCCACGTCTGATTTTTGAGATTGTGCAATACTCAGAAACTTCCGGCTACCAGATTTTTCCTGGTTAAATGTATTTAAACACATCAATATGATGTTTGATAAATCATCTGATCTGGTCTGGTTGTAGTGAAATTAGCAAGGTTTACTAAATCTCATGAAAACCAAAATTCTGGCTCTCAAAAAGCGAATTCAAGCCATTATTGACCCCCATAAAAGCAACGAAGAAAGAGAGCGTGATGCGGCTGAATACTTAATCATATCACAACCGAATAGTGGCAGAACTTGGCTGCGGGTCATGATTGGAAATGTCTTCCAATCGTTATCAGGCTTGAAGAATATAGACCCAGAAAATATTTCCTATTTTGCCGAATTAAGTCCTAAAATTCCTTATGTAAAAGCCGTCCACGAGCGATTTAAGAATCCAGAGGATTACCGAGACAAGAACATAATTTTATTAGTTCGAGATCCGAGAGATGCTGTGATATCTAACTATTTTCTCAAAACTAAGAGAGATAAAAGTCCTAAATGGATTCCTAAGAGTTTATCAGAATTCATTCGCGAAGGGTATTATCTGGACGACTTCATCGCTTTATGTAATGCCTGGAAGGGATATCATGATCTACCTAAATCATTTTTGCTATTACGATATGAGGATATCCGTCAAGATACTCAGAGAGAGTTGACAAAAGTCATGAAATTCTTGGATGTACAAGTTAGTGACAGCTTAATTCAAGAAGCAGTAAAACGGGCATCATTTGAGCAAATGAGAGAGAAAGAAACTCAGAGTAAGTTGCCAAACGAAACCAATCCAAACATCGATCAAGAATCCTTAAAAGTCAGAGAAGCAAAAGTGGGAGGGTATCAAGATAAAATATCACCAGAGGACATCGATTTTATCGAGAAAAAACTTGCTCAGGAGTTAGACCCCAGTTATGGTTATAATTACTTTACAAAACAACACAAATGAGAACTACCTTCAACTCTAATCTATGGTAAGATGGGATATATAGCCATAGTAGGGGCAAATCATGATTAACCGTGATAAAGATTTTTGTTTTTGTACCTTGGCTCTGGGTGAAAAGTACCGACGGTTAGTGAAACAACTGGCTCAGGATATCCAACAGTATTCTCCAGGAACTTCATTAGTCGTTTATACAGACTTACCGGAAGATTTAAGGGATCAAAACAATATTTTAGCGTTTCCTCATCAGTCTCAGGGTGTCCTCTACTGTTTCCACGATCGCCGTTTCGTAATTGAAAAGGCTTTATCATTATTTCGGGTTGCTATTCATATTGATGCCGATACAACAATTATTGAAGAAGTTCCGGAAATAGATTGGCAGCCTGGAATTACATCTGGCGAAGGTAAATTCCAAAATATTATCGGCCATCTTGATGCGAAAGAGAAATATCTGGGAGAAAAAATACCGAAAGAACGAGAAGCTTTTCAAAAAATAGCCTCCAAACTAGGGATTTCCTTAGAGAATACCTTTTGGATTCAAGAAGCTCTGTATATTGTGGCGAGGGATGAAGGCAGAGAAAAAGAGTTTATTAAACAGTGGGGTAGAATTGGCAGATATTTGGAATTGAGACAAATTCATCGAGGAGATGGAAATGCGATCGGTTTAGCGGCTGCTCAGGTGGGATGGACTGTTAATACCCACGGTTTTCAAGATTTAATTAAAGTGAGGAGACATCTGGATGCTTCTAAAGACCCAACGGAAAAACTGCCTAATTCCAAACTGAAAACCATGGGAGACGAACTTAAATTTAAACTGAAGTACCACTCTAGGTTAAACTGGGCTCGCATTAAAGCCTTGAAAGATTGGGAATTTTATTATGGTTAGAATCTCCCAACTTGTATTTACTAATCAGGAAAAATAAATGGATATTTCCAAACCAGAAAGGATTAAGGAAGAGCTGCATAAGGCTTTGGGAAACTTAGGAAATTTTGAAAACTGTGCATTGCTTAACTACCCTAATTATGGGAATATAGGAGACCACTTAATTTGGTTAGGAGCAATTTTGTATCTAACTGACGTGGTTGGCTGTACCATCAACCATGTCGCAGTTCAGAAGTTATCAAAAGATCAGATTGAGCAAAAGCTCGATCAACAATCTCCTCTAATCTTTACGGGTGGAGGGAATTTAAACGATATTTATAAACATATAAATTTTTATGAAGAGATTATTTCGGAGTATGGCGATCGCCCAATAATTATCCTATCCCAAAGCATTTATTTTACGGATAAGGAACGTTTAAATAAGGTCGCCAATCTATTTAACTCCCACCCCAATCTGACCATATTTGCGCGAGAAAATTACAGTTACGATATCGCCCTTGAATATTTCCATAGCTGTCGAGTGTTCAAAGCTCCCGATCTGGCTTTTCAACTGGTTAATATGCCAGGTTTGGCAAACAAAAATCATCGTTCTAATTCGATCCTTTACCATTGTCGAACCGGGAAAGAGTTAAACAAAGACTCAGCGCCAAAAACCCTGAATTTGCCCAATGTGGTGACACAGGATTGGGCATCCTACGAGTATCAAGGGACTCCGAGTGCTTTATCGATCAAAGGCTTAACCACTCTCATTCGACAAGGTAGATTAAAGGAATGGTTTTCTCGGCAACAGTGGAAGTTATTCCATCCCTATGTTGCTAAATTTCGGCAAATGGATAACCCCTCTTGGCATCTTAACTCCTGGAAATTTATGCATGATGGAGTTTATCAGTTTAAACCCCACGGTTTAGTTATTACCAACCGTCTCCACGGTCACATCCTTTGCCTTTTATTAGAAATTCCCCACGTTTTTTTGGCAAATTCTTACTACAAAAACAAATCTTTCTACGAAACTTGGACTCATCAAATTCCCTTGTGTAAATTTGTTGAAGACGCTTCGGATGTCGAAGATGCTGCCAGAGAAATCTTGAAAAAATATCCGATTTAACTGAGAATATATAGATGAATCAACCCAAGTTTCAGAAGGAAATTGCATTGACAATTAGTTTTTACTGCCCAATGATTTCCAAACATTTTTTGACTTGTTCAGACTCATTTCTAATAAATGCCTCTGGACGCTGATATTGGGTGAAAATTTTCTCCATCCGGTCTAGTCCAATCTCTCCCAGGACATCGACCCTTCTCTCCTGTGGCAGTACCCCTGTTTTCTGAAGATAGTTGTCAATTTTAGAGCCAAATTTTTGGATACCTATATTGGGAACTCCTAAAATATCAGCAATGATAATTGAGTGCAGTCGGTTTCCGAGGTGAAAGTCCATTTCACTTAAAATTTTGATAAATTCTTGTGGTTCTTGTCATGAGTGTAATTGGCAATTTTTCTCTGGCAGATACTTCCTCAACAATTCATGAAACTGATTGTCATTTGTTTCGTCTCCCACATGACTGGGAAGTAAATGAATAACTGAGTTATATTTTTCAATAACTGGAATCAACTGTTTGGCATAAAACTCACCTCTTCCTTCTCCCCACCAATATTTACCAGAAAATGATATATTTTTGAATTCAGACCTATTTTTGGTCGCGATAAATGGTTCGTAAAAACTGAGTTCTAAAAAAGCCAAATCTCCTCCCAAACAAATAAATTGTGTATTCTTAAAATGATTTAAAGCCAGTTCATAAGAATACTTATCTCTCAGGTAGAGCAAATAGCACTTGTCAAATAACGGGTAGCTTTCGGAATTACTCCCTTCCAAACCCACTCCCAAAAATCCAAAGCCTTTGCTCATTAATTTGGATAAAGTTTTCAGCCTCAATAAATTTTTGGGGGGGCTACTTCCAATATTTAATGTACCCCCTCCCCAAAAGATATAATCACTGCGTAAAATCAATCCCAGCTTCTTTAATTTGGGCAAGTTTGATTCGGAAAAATAAATAACTTTTTCGCTGATTTGTGGGTAATAATCTTCCTTGCATAAAACGAAAACTTTGCCGACATTAGATTTGCCGGAAAAATAATTGGTTAGCTGTTTGACAAACAAATCATCGCCGATATTTCTTTGTCCGTAATATCCCATTAGCAGGATGTTCATTGGCTTTATCCTGTTCGTTTTGGTGAATTAAAAACATTAATTGTGATGCTCACTTATGGTTCGGAAAAAATTATGATAAACTCCGTTTAATTTTACGCATTTTTGAGCTGACGCGATCGCTTATTTTGGCGATCGCATTCTTAACGTTCCTCTGTACCTGAACCAACCAACTCGGTGGCTTCAACTGAGGACGGTCTGACGGTGATTTCAAATATCGATAATGCAAAAACACATCTTGATAAGGAATTTTGACATCCTCACCACCGCAAAGCTGAGTAAACTTACCAGCAGATATGCTCATAAAATGAATGTAAGTAATTTTCTTACCTTTATCATAAAGCACGTTATCCACGACATCAAAAGTAGAAGACCAGTGGCTTCCGGTGGCTTGTTCTAAATTATGGTAGGCAAAATTGTAGAAAGAAATATTGCTCCGTAAAACCATGTAATTCAATAAAGATTGATCAGGTCCAAACAACGCCATGGCATCAGATTCTCCCATTTTTAAATTATGCAATATATGATCCAAAATTGCCTGCGTAAAAATACCCCGTTTCGACGCGAACCAACCGGCACAAAAAATATGGGATTTGACATATTGGGGATCGAAAACTTGATAGAATTGCCCTTCAGGGCGATCGAAGATATATTTGATATCGGATTTGTATTGAAAATCATTTGTCACCCAGTCATATTGATCTAACTTTTCATAAACTGCGTCTAAAGGCCCCATCAACAACGTATCCGCATCGAAATAGACGAACTTATCAAACGGGCCATTAATGCTACAGAGTTTTCGATGCATGGCTAGACGGTAAGGCGAGGAAAGTCCCCGTTCCGCCCAAATTTTTTGTGCTCTGTCGTGGGTATTCCAGGCTTGAGTTGAAAAGTTTTCCCAAAAAGCAATTGATTCTTGATTGTCAAACAAAGTGACAAGGCTACGTTTAGCGACTTCCGCACGAATTTTATCTAACTGAGCATTATAAGGAATAATACAAACAGGGAGTTCTCGACCTCCATTGACTTCAATGCTATTCAGTAAAGCAACGAGTTGGTCGTAAACGACATCATTAGCAAAAGTATAGATACCGTCTGTCATCGGTTTAATCCTTGTCTAGGTCTAGGTTTTTAGGGTTTTACAAAAGAAAATAAGCGGCTCAATTTTCTCTGCCATGCTGGTTTCCCTTCATGGAGATAACGATAATATTCCCAGATATCCCAATAGTTTTGCCCAGGCTTTAAGGGAGTACCTGCCCAGTGAAGGTACTTTAAAGGTTTCTCCTTATCATACAGGATATGGTTTCGCTCCTGAAAGTGTTTAGAACCGGCCCAACT
Source organism: Arthrospira sp. PCC 8006 (assembly GCF_046480465.1). Classification (NCBI taxonomy): domain Bacteria; kingdom Bacillati; phylum Cyanobacteriota; class Cyanophyceae; order Oscillatoriales; family Microcoleaceae; genus Arthrospira; species Arthrospira sp. PCC 8006. The sequence goes on along the minus strand of NZ_PKGG01000007.1, from coordinate 51,345 downwards.
CCCGACATCTCCTCCGGGACGCTTGACCAAATTACCACGTTTGGGAATATGTTTGAGTACCAGATAGTTAAAAATTGGCTGGTCGGTGACACCCTGTGTAAAGTCAAAATACTCCCGGTGTTGGGAGCATTCCTGTAAGGTTTGGTAGAGTTCATCTAAGGTAATTGCACCCTTTTTAGATGCCCAAAAACCGCTATTAAAGACATCTTCTAAATCGGTTTCAGTGAAGATATTCCGTTCGAGAACGACGGGGGAAAAAATGTTTCGCAATTTTTCGCCAGCGTGGTGATAGTCACAGCAGAAAAAATCGACTTCGGATAAATAATCGAGGTTGGCTGCAATATCTTCAAAAACAATAATATCAGTGTCAATATAAAGGAAATCTTGTAGCGGCCCAAACCAGACTGCCAGCTTTCGCATTTTATTGGGGAGTTTGAGAAAATCTCTGTCAAAAATTGATCCCACTTTTTGGGTTAATTCTTCGAGGAATTCTAAGTTAGGAAATAGCTGCACCTCATGGAGACGATTTAAGGTGTTAAAAACTTGATGATATTCCTCATTAAAGGGAATCATCACCACGGGAACACTCTGATTATGGCGACGAATGCTATTCAGGAGGGCGATCGCATTGTCCATGACGCGATCATTGGCGACAATATAAATTCCTCGGGTCATACATTCTCCTGTTGTTAACGAGTTAATTTCAATTTTCTGAGAATTCGTTTCATCAAACTCGGTTGGGTTTCGGAATTCTCAGTTTTGGGGGGTGTGGTAAACACTGGACGCCGCTCCGGTTCGTGCAGATAGCGATAGTGCAGAAATACATCCCGATATGGAAAACCAAGATTTTCACCCGCACAAACGCGAGAAATTAACTGAGGTTGAACGCCGATATAATGGATGTAGGTGAGTCGATTGCCTTTATCATACAAGATGTGGTCTCGTTCTTCAAAATGTTTGGAAGTTGCACTGCACCCCGTCTTTTGTGAGTCTGGCAAACCTTTGGCAAAATTGTAACTGGGAATTCCAGAACGCATGACCATATAATTGAGCAAGGGCTGTTCCCCCGCCCCTGGATAGAGAATCTCATACTCTTGCGCTTTTAAATTCGATAACAGCTCGTTTCTGGTTGCTTCGTCAAATACCCCGCGCTTGGAACCGTAGAAACCGGAACAGAAGATTTCTGAATCGATCCTCTGTTTGTCAAAAACTTCTCCCAATTTTGGGGACTGTAAGTTATAGATTTTAGTCGGATCTGTGAATTGAAAATCATACACTACCCAGTCATACTCTTGTAACTTGTCGAACACGGGATCTAAAGAGTTCATGACCAGGGTATCGGCATCCATATAAATGAATTGGTCAAAAGGACCATCGAAGGCACAAAATCGCCGATGAGCGCCATATAATCTAAATTTCTCTTTATTAAGTCGTTCTGGAGCCGCCGCAGCCATAAAACTATCCCAACGCTGGATTGATTCGTGATCATCGTAAAGGGTGACGTTGGGTCGGCGGTCAATTTCCGCCGCAATTTTATCGATGCGATCGTCAAAGGGATAGATACAAACGGGAGTTTCCGGACCCAAAATCGCATCTATGCTGTTGAGAAGTCCTACTAACTGATCATAAACAACATCGTTACCTAGACTGCAAATACCACGCATAATTTTGACCTCCTTAAAATCGCGAGTTGGGTTCAAGTTGATGACACCAACTTATTCTGATATTCTTGATATTTTAACCTTAACCACTGATTGGCGGGTAGTTCTATCATAAAAGTGATAGCAGATGCCAAAGCTATAGACAAAATGATGGCTAGGATAATACTTAGGTTAGGATTAAAACCATATTGGTAAAGTTGTCTAATTAAGGCATAGCCGATATTTTGGTGGATTAGGTATAAGCTATAAGAAATTGTGCCTAAAAAAATTAACGGCTGCAACCTGAGCCATTTCAGATAACCCTGAGTTCCCAGATATAGTAACACTATAAAACTTGCTACTATAATAGTTGTAGACCAAGAATTTTCCCAGGGATAAGCAAATCTTTGGGCTAAAATACAAATCATAATTATCAGGAATCTATGAATCGAAAAGCCTTGCTTATTTACCTTGTAAATCATTAACCCTGCTATGAATAAATGTGCATATTTTATGATGACTAGCTCGCGTACTATACTTTTTAAGTTGCCGATTATTCCCATTGACAAATAATCAAAGTTATCGGCTATTAAACTACCCATGAATAAATGATTATTTGCTTGTAAGTAATTTGCATTCTCTAAAAATCCAAATCCTCGGCTTGCCATATAAGTTTTAATCGAATAGAATAAAGTTAATGCTAACCATCCTGATACGACTACTTCCACACGCTTTAAAAGTCTCAGTTTATAGATAAGTAACATCATTATATAAAAACAAATTTCAATTCTGAGGGTCCAATATACCTTATCTACATTGGGAACATTAAATAACCATTGAAACATTGTCAGATTTAATACAGCGTCTGGGAAGCTGACTTGCAGCTCTGGTAATTGAGCGATCGCTGTAATTGTAAATGTCAAAATAATCCCCACCCAGTAAGCCGGATACAGTCGAGAAAAGCGCTTGATTATAAAGTCTAAACAGCTTGTCGTTCTTTCCAGGGTAATCAAAATCACAAAACCACTGACAATAAAGAAAAACTCAACTCCATGTCGTCCCAATCCCCAATAAAACCAGACTTGATCGGAATGCCCATACAGTGTACTATACTGACTGGTGTAATGAAATAAGACGACACTTAATGCTGCTATTCCTCGCAGCACATCCAACTCCCACAATCTTTGAGAATTTTTGGTATTTCCCTCTTGAGAATTATTAGCCATTGAGTTGCTCCATGCTTAATGATTTTTGGCAAAATTGTCCAACCAAGCGAGTAAGTTAAGCTTGTGCAAAATAATTTGTCTGGCTTCGGCGATCGCCTCTCTAGCTTCATACCAAGCATCAGCAGTAGCTGTCACCTCCTTAATGTATTCTAACCCTTTTTCATCCAGGCTTGGCAATCTCAGAAAACTGCCAGGTGGTAATAACTTATCGGCCGCCGGTCCTCCATAATAAATTGGCAAACACCAAGCCAACAAAGAATCCCAGAGCTTTTCACTCACATATAAATCATTGTCAGCATAATTTTCAATCGCTAAATTATAGTAGTAAGGTGCCATACCCTGCCATTTATTACTCAGTTGTCCTCGATAGTTGGAGGCGGGAGGCAACTGGCGGCCATACAAATCAAACTCTACATTTACCTCTTGCATTAGTCCTAAAAAATTCAACCTCTGCTGATGGTTTTCACTGCGATTAATTCCCGAAGTAATCCAAGAACAAAAAAGCTCTTTGGTGGGTGGTTCCATTTCATTAAGTTCTCGAAAGGAATTATGATGATACCAAATGGCTGGCATATAATCAGGAACTGGAGCAAAGTTATCTGGTCCAGAAACATAATCACAATACAATTCAGCCTGCTGGTAGTTATATTGAGTTCTTTCAACGACTTTACTTAAAGGCGGTTCTCGGAGCAGATAAATCATGCGTTCTTTGGGAACACCCCTAAATTTTTCCCTGATATCGGGTGATGGTTGCTGTGGTTTAACCAAGTCTCGCAGGCGATCGCGCCAGGAAGTTTTTTGACGAGGCTTAGGAAAATCCAATTGATACAGGAGTAAGAAATCAGGATGTGGATGAGTTGACTGGATCGCGATATTTCCCCATCTGCCAAAATGATCAGGGGTTTGTTGCCACAACCAATCTGTTTGATTGGCGTTTGGGTAACTGGTAATCATACCAACAATTTTGGGTTCCATTTTGATTGTACCTATGATTAATTAACTAACTCTGGTCGCATTGATTCATCGACATAACTGAGAATTTTAGTGATTCGATTTTCACAAGAAAACTGAGTAGCAAACTCAATAGTTTCTGGATATCCTCCTGTCTTTCTCGGATAGGTTGACAAAACTTGTTCAATACACTCAGCGAAAAGCGTGGGATGGTCTGGTTCACACCATCCCACCGCAATATTTGATGACTTAAATTCCCTTAACGGAGGAATTTCGCTGGCGGCAATGGGGGTTCCTGATGCCAGATAATCAAAAAACTTTAAAGGAGACGTAAAAGTGGCTGCCTCAGTCATCAGATGAGGATGAGCTAAAACATCAGCCGCTTGCAGTAAACTGGCGAGTTGCTCTTGAGGGAGAAAACCCAGAAAGACAGCATTATCAACTTGGTTATCTTTGGCTTTCTGTTGGTATTCTAGTACCTGAGATTCATTACCTCCAGCAAATGCAAATTGAATTTTGGGTAATTTTTTAGCCACATCAATGAGCATATCCACACCTTTAAATGGATAAAGTCCCCCGGAATAAACAACTAGATGTTTGCGTTCATTTGGGATAAGTTTTTGTCGCCATTCTTCGGCTTCTTGTTCATGTCTACAGATAAATAGGTGATTAAAGCCGTTATGAAGTTTGATAGTTTTTTCGGGAGGCATACCGTTAGCAATCAAATTATCTTTAACGGTATCTGCTACTGTAACCGCTATTTGAAACCAGGGAGATCTAACAATTTCTGGCGGAAATTTTTTCTGATCATAATGGTGTTGTTCATAGATGACTGGTAATCTATGTTTAATGGCAGCTTTAGCGAAATTCCAGTCTCGAGTATGAACAATTTTAGTATAAGGTTTGATATGAACAGGCAAGTAGTATTTTGATACAACAGTGCTAGAGTTTGTCCATTTACCGCCCCACTTGGCATTCACAGGCCACGGCATGGGTAAGGGAGAGACTTTCAGATGTTCTTGGATATTATATTGTTGAATAAGTTGTGGGTCTGGCTTTTGGGGATTAAAGGGTCGCATTAACCCAATTGGGTTAAAAGTGGACTTTTGGGGACTCATATAAGCCAAAACAGTTTGGTAGCCCAAATTAGCCGCTGCATTGGCAGAATGAACCACTTGAACTAAACTCGCTACGTTAGGTTGAGGGAGAGTCTTTTGAGTAAAAAATAGGTAATGTTTAGCCATGTCAAATTTATTCCTTAATTTGAGGATGATTCTTGCCTTTTACTTAGCCGCAGTTTGACACTTTGTTCGATAAACTCTAAACTTTCCAGAATGTGGGTAGCCGAATGATAAGACTCATTTAAGAGTTCTTCGCGTTCTTCGGGTTCATCGATCATATCCTCTGACAGTAATTGCAGAAAACCAATCATGGGATTGAGACGAGTCCGAACATCGTAGGAACTCTTGATAATTGCTTGATCGCGTTCGGCTTCGTCGGCAAACTGCAAAGTATAGAGGCGGGCATATTTTCCCCCTTGAGCTAGTAGTTCATCATGGCTGCCGACTTCAGCTACTTTTCCTTCATCTAAAACTGCAATTTGATCGGCTTTTTGAATAGTGGAAAGGCGGTGAGCAATCACTAAAGTTGTCCGTTCTCGGCTGAGTTCTTCAATGGCTTCTTGAACCAGCCTTTCTGAGACTGTATCCAATGCACTGGTGGCTTCATCTAGGATCAGTATATCGGGATTTTGTAGCAAAGCTCTAGCAATGGCTAGTCGCTGTCTTTGACCTCCCGATAATAACACACCGCGATCGCCAATCTGGGTATCTAACCCCTGGGGCAAATTTTCAATAAATTCATAAGCATTGGCTCGTTTAGCTGCATCAATGATTTGTTCTTCTGTGGCATCTGGCTTTGCATAAGCTAAATTGTAGCGAACTGAGGCATTAAATAAAAATGTATCCTGGCTCACAATTCCCATAGCCTTTCGGATGCTTTTTATGTCAAAATCACGCAAATCTTTTCCATCTATCATAACCGCACCCTGAGTGGGATCATAAAACCGAGGGAGTAGGGATGCTAAGGTTGATTTTCCTGAACCAGAACCACCAACCAAGGCCAAGGTAGTTCCCCGTTGCAAGTGCAAATCGATATTTTTTAAGACCATATCTTGATGCCCTGGATAAGCAAAAGAGATTTGATTAAAATGAATTTCCTTCTCTAAACGCTTAAATTCTTGGTCACCATTCTTCATAAAACTTTTGTTATCCTGCCTTAAAAAGTCATGCACAATTTCTACGGATGCCGATTTATTTGCTGCTTGACTTCGGGAGCTATTTAGGGTAGAAATTAAGGGCAGAGTTCTAAAGAGTACAAATAAATATGTGAGCAGAACGGTTGCCAATGATGATACTTGTTCTTGCAAAAATATCCTGCCGATCATCACTAACAAAAGAATCACTAAAATATTAACGACTTCATTGATGGGTGCAATAGCTGCTGAGTTGACCTGCTCCTCAAAATCCGCTTTTTCGCGATCGCGAATTAACTGACTAACTTGTTCATATTCTTTTTCTTCATTTCCTGTCGATTTAACCAATCTAATACCATTAAGAATTTCTAATAGCTTAATTGAGTAACCTCTTGATAGTTCTGACAATTTTTGGCCAAATCTTTTAGAGCGATTAACTATTATCTGATTAATGGCTGTAACCAATAAAAGCAAAACTGTAGCTACCAATGTCAGTTGCCAGGAAATTGCCAACAGCATCGCCACAAATACTAAAATTGTAATCGATGTTATAAGCATCCCGATGTACGTGCTAATGGTACTTGATGCTCTACTGATTTCACCCCCTAATCTGTTGACGATATCCCCCACCTTCATTTGAGAGTAATAGTCTAAATCTACATTCAGCAATAACCGTAAGCCTGACTCTCTCATATCAGCGGTTAAAGTGCGAGTTAACGAACTGGACGCCAAACTTTTAACATAGTTAGTTACATTTTTTAAAATAATCGCTAGTAAAATAGCTCCTGTCATTAAAGGCAGACGGTATATTTCCGGCACTGAGTCAAATGGAGACATGATATTTTGAATCAATGCCGGGGCATCTTTTAGGTTAGCTTGCACCCCTAATATATTGAGAATAATCGGGACAATTAGGGTCGTACTGATCCCATTGAATATCGCCCCTGAAAACCCCAGAATGACGATCACTACAATTCTGATCGGGTATTTTCTAGAAAAATTTAACAGTAATTTTTGCGATGACATCAATTATTCCCCAGAGTTGTAAAAATTTACATAACTTGATCCATCACATTAGACAGAACATTCGCCATCGCCTCAATACTGTACAATTCTACACATCTTTGTCTAGCCTGTAATCCTCTATGATTAGCCACGTCTAAATCTTCAAATATCAGTTTGAGTGTATCTGCAATTTGTTCGGGAGAGTTCGGTTCGACCAAATACCCAGTATCTCCTAAAATTTCGGGAATGTCACCAACCCGGCTCGCCAAGACAGGTTTAGCCATCGCCATCCCATCGGTCAGCTTCAGGGGAAACTGAGCCCTAGTCGCCGGGTGATCGCGCTGGGGAACCACAATAACATGGGCGGCGGCAACGATCTCCGGCATCTTTTCGGCTGGAAAGTTTGGCAATTTGATAATCCAGCGTCCCCACTTTTCCATGAGTATATCATCATAATTATCATAGGGGCTACCCCCAACAATTACCAACTTCAAATCTGACTGGTCGATCAGATCGAGAGCCATCAATACATCTTCTACCCCTTTATAGGGTCTAGGAGCACCCGGAAACATCAAAATCCGATACCCTTCCAATCCATAATTTACCCGACTTTGGTGTGGCTCGTACCGACCCGGATCGAACAAGGTCGTATCTTTTCCGTTGGGAACCATGATTCCGCCAAATCGACTTTGCAGAAAGCGAGTGTGAATAGTGACAGCATCAGCCTTAGCCACTAACTTTTCTGCCCATTTTAAATATATTGAATGATCGGTGTTTTGCAATGCTCCACCCGGTTCCAATATATCCTTTAATAGTTGAAATATCGAGGGTTTATATTGATACTCATCACCACCATTCCAACTTAGCTCCCAATCATCAATATCTACAATTACTGGACAGCCACTTTTGATTTTATGTAGCAAAGCTATACCTAAGCTGGGTAGTTTCACCTTATAAGCGTAAATAACATCTCCAGTAATGTGACCAAACAATTTGGGTACTGAAGCCAAAAACTTGGGATAGGACGGATGAGTTGGGATGGCAATGATTGGCACATCTGGACTAGAGCTTAACCCCTCTTTATCTCGGCGAGAGAAACCAACGATTTCCACCTCACAGTCTATTTTTTTGAGGGCTTTAGCCAACAAAAACGGTCGCACAGCACCACCCCACCTGCCGGCCCCTTGGGAGGATAAATCGCTAACAATTATAGAAACTTTCATGATGATAAATTATGTCCTTCATAGAATTTTCTACTTTGATGAAATTTACTAATCAATTAACTGATTTATGTATAAGTTTTTAGGTTTTCAATACCTGCTGGGGATTTGAGCAAATCATCTGGGTCTAAATCACATAAGTCTTGGGTGTAAAAATTGATCGATTTTTTCCATAAATATGAGGTTTTACTTCTAGCTAGAATCGCCAAATTTACGGTTTTACCTCTGTAACTCGCCAACTCAATTTGAGGTTAACCCAGAAATTCCAAAATGTCACGATCGCGATCGCACCCAATTTAGCCATATAGGCATTTAAGCCCAACACTGAAACCAACAGGTTGAGTATGATTACATTCAATCCTAACCCCATCAGGCAAATCAAATTAAATTTTAACAATCTTTTAAGTCTTTGATGACCGCCAGACTGTTGGCGAGACAAATCCCGAAAAGTCCATTGATCATTCCAGATAAAGTTATTGATAATCGCCATTTCCGCCGATAGCACTGCACTTAGGGTCAGGGGTAAACCCCAGCCATCTAATAACAGATAAAAGATAGCCATATCAACAAATAAGCCACTAAACCCAACCACTGCAAATCTGAAAAACCGACCCACTGGCCAATTATCGATCCGCAATCTTAGCAAATGCTGTAAATACTCAAAATACTGCCTACTGGTAACTTTACTATATCCCTCCTGACGTTCTTGGAAGACATAGCCCACTTCCTGGATGTTAGCAATTCTCCCCCGACCCAAGACCTCAATCAAAATCTTGTATCCCACGGGGTTGAGGTCGATATTAGCCAGGGTATCGCGCCGCAGCATAAAATAACCACTCATAGGATCACAAACCCGACCCACCACCCCGGGTAAAATGATCAACCCCAGCATTTGTGCGCCACGAGATAAAATCCGTCGCGCCAAACTCCAATCACTAACCCCACCGCCGGAAACATGACGACTAGCCACAGCTAAATCAGCCCCGGACTGAATTTTAGACCACAATTGTAGTATAGTTTCCAATGGGTGTTGTAGGTCAGCATCAATGACAGCTAAAACCTCACCCCCCGCCACCTGCCAGCCTCTAATTACGGCCGTTGACAGACCCCTTTCTCCTCGGCGACGCATAACCCGCAACTGGGGATAATAACTGGCTATGTTGGCGGCGACTTCCCAAGTGCGATCGGGGCTATCATCATCAATTACAATCAACTCATACTGTCGAGGAATTAGTTGATCTAATAACCCGGTGAGGCGATCAATCAAGATGGGTATGTTTTGGCTTTCCCGAAAAGTAGGAATAGCTACGGACAGCAGAATTGACGGACGATCTAAATCCGTTGGTGGTGGAACTTCTCCAGAAATCGTTAACGGACCTTCGGGAACAGGTAAAAGACCATAAATCTCCGGGGTGCAAGTATTAATAGCTTTACTATTGTGTGGTTTCATGTCACCACAACCGGAACCAGAAAAGGGATACATCCAGGACTACCACACCAAATCTAAGCCTAATCACCATAAGGGATTTATTGAGGAATTTCAAGTATGATGGCCGATCGCCTATGAAAGGAACATCCCCACAAGCGATCGCTACTCCGGGTAGTTCACAGCAACCCATAAAGCCATTTAATCAGTTCTGGTGCGCGTTTAACCCCCTCAAAACGGTCTACGGGTTGACCATTTTTAAAAAATATCAAAGTTGGGAGAGCTTCTATTTGATAATCCGAGGCAATTTGCGGATATTTATCGGTGTCAATTTTGACGATTTTGATTTGTTCTTTCATCTCTTGGTTAACTTCCTGCAAAATCGGAGCCATCATTTGACAAGGACCGCACCAAGTCGCGTAAAAGTCCACCAAAACCGGGACTTCGGAACCATCAAGAAGTTCCTGAAAATTATGAAACTGCTTTTTAACTGCCATAATCCCCATGAATTAGCTATTGCTCAAGTTCCCATTATATATCCCGATACCTCAAACCCCATTACCCTTATCATAGTTAAGTTGGAAGTTAACCAGAAAGGACAAATGCCGATGGAAATGTTACCAGAATCAATGCAGCAGTTAAAACAGCAGGTGGCCTTAGTAACTGGTGCATCTAGGGGTATTGGTTCAGCGATCGCATTAGAACTGGCCCAACAAGGGGCTAAAGTAGTTGTCAACTATGCCAGTTCTAGCACAGCGGCCGAGAAAGTAGTAGCCGAAATTACGGAAGCCGGAGGAGAGGCGATCGCCATGAAAGCCGACGTATCCCAAGCCGAGGAAGTAGATCAGCTAATCAAAGATATTGTAGACCAGTGTGGTGGCATCAATATCCTAGTTAACAATGCTGGTATCACCCGCGACACCCTATTGTTGAGGATGAAACCCTCCGACTGGGAAGCCGTAATCAACCTTAACCTAACCGGAGTGTTTCTATGCTGTCGCGCCGTAGCTAAAATCATGCTGAAAGCGCGATCGGGTCGGATCATCAATATTGCTTCCGTAGCCGGTCAAATGGGGAACCCCGGTCAAGCCAACTACAGCGCCGCCAAAGCCGGAGTCATAGGTTTAACCAAAACCCTAGCCAAAGAATTTGCGAGTCGGGGAGTATTAGTTAATGCCGTCTCCCCGGGGTTTATAGCCACAGACATGACCAAAGACTTAAAGAATAGCGAAGAGATCCTGAAATTTATTCCTCTCGGTCGTTACGGTGAACCCAAAGAAGTCGCCGGGTTAGTCAGATTTTTGGCTGCTGACCCCGCCGCCGCCTATATCACTGGTCAGGTTATCAATGTTGATGGTGGCATGGTCATGGCTTAGACCTTGAGACCCAATAACTATTTTTAGCTTAACCGCACAAGAATAATCACTTGGGACCATCCACACCCCAATTTGGTACGGTTTCCACTAATTAGCACTCGTACACCATGAGTGCTAAATTGACTATTTGGAGAGCTAAATTAGGTGTAATATGGCAAAAATCGTAGCCTTTGACGAAGAATCACGGCGAGCGATCGAGCGGGGAGTCAACGCCCTAGTAGACGCAGTTCGTGTTACCCTCGGTCCAAGAGGTCGCAATGTACTGATAGAGAAAAAATTTGGCGTACCGGATATTATCAGTGATGGAATTACCGTAGCTAAAGCGATCGAATTAGGAGACCCCCTAGAAAATACAGGGGCGCGGTTAATTCAAGAAGTAGCAGCTAAAACCAATGATGTGGCTGGAGATGGTACTACCACCGCAGCAGTTTTGGCTCAAGCCATGATACAAGAAGGCTTGAAGAATGTGGCGGCCGGTGCCAACCCAGTAGCTTTGCGGCGGGGAATTGATAAAACCATTCAGTATCTGGTTAAAGAAATTGAATCCTTAGCCAAACCCGTTGAAGGAAGTGCGATCGAACAGGTAGCCACAGTTTCCGCCGGGAATGATAAGGAAGTGGGAGAGATGATCGCCCTAGCCATGGACAAAGTGACCAAAGACGGAGTAATCACCGTTGAGGAGTCCAAGTCCCTAACCACTGAATTAGAAGTTGTGGAAGGGATGCAAATCGATCGCGGTTATATTTCCCCCTACTTCATCACCGATAACGAACGGATGATAGTAGAGTTAGATAATACTCGTGTGCTGATCACCGATAAAAAAATCAGTGCCATTCAGGATATTGTCTCCGTCCTGGAAAAAGTCGCCCGTTCTGGTCAACCCCTGCTAATTATAGCCGAAGACATCGACGGGGAAGCCCTAGCCACCCTAGTTGTCAACAAAGCCCGGGGTGTGTTGAACGTAGCCGGTATTAAAGCCCCTGGCTTCGGTGAACGTCGGAAAGCCATGCTCCAAGATATTGCCATTCTAACCGGAGGTCAGTTGATTTCCGAAGAAATCGGCTTAAACTTGGAAACAGCGACCATAGAGATGCTGGGAACAGCCACTAAAGTCACAATCAACAAAGACTCCACCACCATTGTTTCTGGTTCCGGTCATAAAGGTGAGATCCAACAGCGGGTCGAACAATTGCGTAAACAACTCGCAGAAACTGATTCCGAATATGATAAGGAAAAACTGCAAGAACGCATTGCTAAGTTAGCTGGCGGTGTGGCTGTGATTAAAGTTGGTGCCGCTACGGAAACTGAACTAAAATCCCGTAAACTCCGTATTGAAGATGCTCTGAATGCCACTAAAGCTGCTGTGGAAGAGGGAATTGTTCCCGGTGGTGGTACAACCTTAATCCACTTGGTCAAAAAGGTAGAGCAACTGGCTTCGACTTTCACCATAGAAGAGGAAAAGCTGGGAGCTAAAATTGTGGCACGAGCTTTAGAAGCGCCTCTGCGTCAAATTGCTAATAATGCCGGGGTTGAGGGTTCTGTAATTGTTGAACAAGTCCGTAACAGTGACTCTAATATTGGCTACAATGCTTTAACAGGTAAGTTTGAAGACCTGATTGTGGCAGGCATTTTAGACCCCGCTAAGGTGGTTCGCTCTTCCCTTCAAAATGCTGGCTCAATTGCGGGAATGGTGATTACCACTGAGGTTCTCGTGGTTGAGAAGCCTGAGCCTAAACCAGCAATGCCAGATATGGACGGCATGGGTGGTATGGGTGGTATGGGTGGTATGGGTGGTATGGGTGGCATGGGTGGCATGGGAATGATGTAATTCCTGCCCATCAACCTATATCCTCAGTTCATCGAATAGGGAGTCTTGCTGCTATTGAAGGACTCCCTGTCCTCATGCTTGCTGATACCATGTTTTGTGCGTTTTGTCAAGCTATTAAGTTCAGCTTGGGAGTACATCCAAGCCTAGGGGTAACTCTAGGGAAATGGTGGTTTGTTGGTTAGGTTCGCTTTCAAGTCTCCACTGGCCGCCATGTAGTTCTACAATACATTTAATGATACTCAGTCCTAGTCCTGAGCCTTGCTGTTCGTACAGTTTTCGCTCAAATTGTATATGAGCGCCGATTTTGCTGACTTGTTCTGGGGTCATCCCTCGACCGCGATCGCTTATTTTGAGTAATAAAAATTCCTCACCTACTTGACTAATTACTTGAATTGGTGTACCGGGTTCCGAAAATTTACAGGCATTATCAATCAATTCTACTACCAATTTTTCAAGCTGGTTAGCTGCCATCTGTACTGTGGCATTTTCTAGGTCAAATTCTAGGTCGGTCTCCCTTTGGTGTTCTTGGGCTTGTTGGGTGGCGGCTTTGATAATAACTGATTGGCTGTCTTTGACCTGAATGGATCGGAGCGATCGCACTTTTTCTACATTTAAACCGATAATTTCTAAATCTGCATATAGCAAAAAATTGATGATTAAACGATAGAGGCGGCGACCGGAAATCCTAATATCTTGCAAAATTTCCTTGATTTCATCCGGTTCAAATAAGTCTAAATTTGAGAGTAGTAACTCCGTATTACTGATGATGCCATTTAGGGGGGTTCGTAATTCATGAGGGAGGGAATGGGTGATATTTTCCCGTAATTCCCGCATCTGTATTTCCGACTGCTGTTTAATTAAAGACTGTTTTTCTAATCTGATGGCGATCGCTGTTAACAATTCTTCCATAGAACAGGGTTTAGTTAGGTAATCATCCGCTCCTAAATTCATCCCCTCCCGTAAATCATCGCGATCGGCTTTAGCCGTTAAAAATATAAACGGAATTGTCGCCGTTTCCATATGGGATCTTAACTCCTTTAATACTCCATAACCATCTAACTCAGGCATCATCACATCACAGAGAATTAAATCCGGTAAATGTTTATGAGCCTGTTGTACACCCAACTTGCCATTCTCAGCCGAGATCACATCAAAATCTTCTATCTCGAGTAATTCTACCAAATTCTCCCGAATTGTCTCTTCATCCTCAATTACTAAAACTTTAGCCATATTAATTCTGCTTTCGTTTATTCTAATTTTGTACCTATACCTAGATCGGTTAAATCAGTTAATAGGTTCAATTATGCCATATTTAGATATTTAGGAAACCTCTGTGATTGGCAAAATCACTGTAAATGTGGTTCCCTGTCCTAATTCACTGTCAACAGTAATCTCTCCTCCATGCAAATCTACAGCTTGCTTAACAATAGATAATCCTAATCCTGTACCTTTGATGTTTCCGACATTAGAACCACGTTCAAAGGCTTGGAATAGCTTTTGTATATACTCTGGTGGGAAACCTATACCCGCATCCTTAATCCGAAAAATTATCTGATTTTCTTGGCGAATAACATCAAAATTAATCACCCCACCATCGGGAGAATATTTGATAGCATTGGATAATAAATTAGCTAGAATATGACCCAGCAATTTGTCATCTAACATGATCGGATCATCTAAATCTCCCGAGGTTCTTAATTCGAGTTTGTGTTGGTCATTCACTTGCACCATTAACTGGTCTATTAAGAGTTGGATAAACTTGACCACATTAACTAACTTAGGAGCAAAAGTCAATTTTCCCGAACTAGACTTACTTAATGTTAAGACATCTTCTAGTAATTGATTCATACTATTAATTGATGACTGGATTCGCTGAAAATGTTTAAGTTTTTTCTGCTCATCTAGTTTCGAGTCATATTTAGCTAACAAATCCGTAGACATTTGAATAGAAGTTAGAGGGTTTTTTAAATCATGGGATGCTATGGATAACAGTCGTGTTTTTTCAGCTTCTAACTCCTGAAATAAATTCAGAGATTCCTTGACTTGTACTTCCTGCTCATATCTCTTTAATGCCATGCGAATAGCTGCATGAACTTCTCGCTCCTTAAAAGGCTTTAAAAGATAACCATAAGAGCCAGTAGATTCGGCTCTTTCTAGGGTGCTATCATCAGCATAAGCCGTCAGGTAAATTACCGGAGTTCCATATTTTTCCTGGATTTTAGCGGCGGTTTCAATCCCATCCATATCCCCTTTAATAACAATATCCATTAACACCAAATCTGGGTTGGTTTCGGCTACTTTTTCAATCGCCGCTATTCCAGAAGAAACAATCCCCACTACAGTATATCCCAAAGACTTGAGTTTTCTGGCCAATCCTTTAGCAATTAATAACTCATCCTCGACAATCATAATTTGGACAGTGTTCATGGTATTGCACCTAGTTGGTTTGGTATACTGAAAATTATCGTAATTATACAAAATTTATCACCATTATTGATGTTCTCATATAACAACTTAATAATTTCAATATCTTTGTCTGTAGGACAATTCCGAGAAAGTCAGTTTAAATGCTGTTCCCTCCGTTACGTCCAATAGTTCTAAGTTACCCTCTATCTGCTCAGTCAGAGTCCAGATCAACTCCATTCCTAGGGATTCCACATTGCGAATATCTAGTCCTTCTGGAATCCCCACCCCATTATCTCTGATAATCAGAGTAATAATACCCAGATTGTCTTGATGAAGTTCTAACCCAAGTTTACCGGGACGTTCATCTACAAAGGCGTGTTTAAAAGCATTAGATATCAGTTCATTGACAATTAAACTACAAGGGTTAGCTGTTTCTAGGTTAAGTTCAACGGATTCTATATCTAATTCTAACTCAACTGTGTGAGCCTCTGTACCGTAGGAGTCAAATAGTTGCTCAACTAAATCATTGAGGTAGTCCCCAAAATTAATCCGATCCAGACCAGTTGACTTATAGAGTTTTTCGTGAATCAGAGCCATAGATTGAATGCGTTGCTGGCTATCTGACAAAAGTTTGATTACTTCCGGGTTGTCAGTGTAATCAGATTGAAATTCTAATAAATTGGAAACTACTAGCAAATTATTTTTAACTCGGTGGTGAATTTCTTTCAGCAAAATTTCTTTTTCTTTAAGGGAGTTCATTAATTTATCTTCGGCGTGTTTCCGTTCGATCGCCGTTGCTAAAACATTAGCTACACTTTGCAGAAAGTGTACATCTTCCTGCACAAATTCTCTAGTTTCGGTCGTATAAACTCCCAAAATACCATAATAAGAATTTTGGCTTTCAATGGGAATACTCATACCATTAATATGAGGAAACTGATAAATATTGGAAGATAGTTCTGGTCTGAGCTTCCGGTGGTGGCTAGGAGAGGGTGTAGTTGATGATTCAGGTAAAATAAATGAGTAAACCTGGTGATATTTGTCAGTTGTTAAGCGATGATTATGGGTGTGTTGATGGTTAGCGATCGCCACAGTCAGGCGATCGGGTTGAGACACCCGTATTTCTAATAACTTACAATAATCCACCTGTAAACATCGACCCACCATCCCGACAATATCCTGAATTAATATTTCCGAGTCAATACCCAAGAGAGCTTTTTGTCCAACTTCAGCTACCATAGCCTGCTGATAAGCCTTAGTCGCAATTTCCGCCTCAATTTTTTGTCGCTCCGCAATTTCAACTCGCAACTTTTCGTTAGTTTCTTGTAGTTGAGATGTTCGCTGTTCCACCAGCATTTCTAAGTCTTGGTTCAATTCTTGCAGAGATTTTTCCGCGGATTTTAGTTCACTAATATCAGTGAGAGTTCCCACAAAACCAACTATTTCATCATCATCATTTAGCTCAGGAACAGCTTGGGAAAAAACCCAAACCACCTGGCCTTCACCATGACAAAAACGATATTCTAACTGAAACATTTGATGATTATTAACGCATTTATTCCATTCATTAATTACCCGCTCTCGGTCATCAGGATGAAGCCTTTTAGTCCAACCATGCCCAAACATTTCCATGACTGAACAGCCAACCAAATCACATCCACGCTCATTGATATAGACAAATTTACCTTCAGCATCAGTCCGAAATATCCCCACCGGAGAAATATCTGTAAGAGTCGCATAGCGAGCCTCACTTTCCCGCAAAGCCTCCTCAACCTGACAACGTTCAATTTCTAATAACTCCCGTTCAGTCACATCTTGAACTAATGACAAAATCGATATAACCTGATGGGACTCATCCCGTAATACTAAGTTATACCATTCACAGTAGATTACTCTCCCGTCTTTGGTATAGTTACGATTCTTACAAATATTTTTATTGGTTTTGTCTCCGAGTAAATCACCGATAACTGTTTCTACTAATTGTAGGTCTTCTTCAAAAACAATTGGCCATTCTCCCCAATAAATACCTATGATTTCTTCAGCCTTCCACCCAAAGATTTTTTCCGCTTGCTTTCCCCAATATTGTACCTTAAATTCTGGGTCCCATTCAATCACAGCTAGAGGAGAATTTTCCACGTGCGATCGCAGTTTTTTATGGGCTTTCAATAACTCCTTTTCTGACTCTTTTTGTTGTTGCAAGTACCTCGTGAGCATTTCATTAGTTGTTTGCAGTTCAAGGGTACGTTCTTGTACCCGTTGTTCCAATTCCGCCGTCAGACTTTTTAAAGCTGATTCAGCTCGCTTATTTTCAGTAATATCACGAGCAACCCAAGCTACAGATTCCGAGGAAATGGGGGAGATATTTGCCGAAAACCACAAGCAATCACCTTCCACATTCAGATGATATTCAAAATTGATAATTCTCCCCGTTTGCAAACATTGATTAACTTTTTCTCTAAAAATATTGTCCGGGTAATCAGGAGAAAATAGCTGCCGAGTTTGGTTAATTATTGGAGATGTATTACCCTCGTATTTTGTACCTAGGTATTCATGATTATTTTGCCGGGACTTGCGGGGAGTCTGAATCGAATTGGTGCGAGTATTAATAATCAGGATAATATCAGTCAAAGCATCAAAAAATGTCAGAAAATTCGGTTCACCAGTTCGCAATTTTTGTTCAATCATGCGGATGATACCCCGTTGACTGATTTCCCCCTGTAGTTGGGCATTGGTATTTTGTAATTTAGCCTTAAATTGTGCCAGTTGCTGTTGCAGCTTAGTGGGGCTAATTCTACTGAGAATATCATGGTTAGTATGGGAATCAAAAAGTTTTTCTATCACCCGATACTCAGGAATTATTCCAGTTAAATAATCTTTCTCATCTAGAACTGGGATATAGTGAATTTTATGGGTTTTTAATTTTTGAATAATTGCATAAATGTCCAGCTCATCTGCTTCTCGCAGAACTACCGGGGGTTGTCTCATCACCTCAGACACAACCAAGTCCCCCGGATTTTCCCCCGCACCAATTAGCTGCACCACGTCCCTTTCCGTCCACATACCCACCAATTTCCCATCTTCCACCACCAGTACACAACTGTTAGGGGGGAAGTTTTCTGTTCCCCACTGGTCTGAGGGCTCCTGACTCATTAAAGCCATGACCTCCATGAGGGAGGTATTAGGAACAACCGCTAGGGGGTCTCTATGGATGATGTCGTTTAAAGTTGGACTGGACATAAGCCAAGGGTTAATCGTGGGTGTAGACATTGATTCCCCTACTCTCCTTGATCAGATATTAGGATTAATAACATAACAACTTATCACAGTTTCAGCGGTTCCGATCAAGTCAAAGCCATTGACAATCAACAGTTGAACCTGTTAGTTAAGTTATATAGAGTATCTTGTGACTGATTTTTATGATTAATTAACCATTGGTATAATTGATAGCTTAATCAAATTTATGATAGTAGAATCAACAACCTTTCATCGAAGGGGGATGAGCAATTTTTCTGATTTTGATAGATTTTGAGCCTCCCTTAATTTGTTGGTAAATCTTGATTTTTCCTAGAGACTTTTTAGCAAAGTTAAGTTATGCTCAAACTACAAACAAACTTGAGCAATAGGTTTCATGAAAACCAAATCTTGGTCTTTAATGGCAGGTATAGCTTTGACCGCATTTTCTTGGGGAATTGTCCCAGCTTGGGCGGAAAATTGGATTTTTATGGGTGAGGCTGCCACCGGGGAAGATGTATATGTAGATGCTGATAGTATTTCACGGAACCGGGAAGGGCTGAGATTTATTTATAGCATTGGTGAAGAAACCATCTATGCAATAGCTTACTGTGACTCACGCACCTGGTATGTCAGCGGTTACGATGAAGTATATTCCCCAAGCAGTCACGCCACATCTAATATGATTGATTATGTCTGTTCCCAGGAATAACCAGTCTCAGTAATCTTTTAACCACAATTTAACTATCCATGGGGAGTCAATAAACCGGAGATTTATTACTGCGGGTATAGTACCAAAGTAGAACCCTTGGAAATCCTCAAATATGGATGAGATAAAGGCGATCGATTGAGGAACTGGTGAAAGGGGCGGGATATCCGTTGCTGTATATGCCGCCCTATTTTTAAGATTAAGCCAAACCAGCGGCTTGAATTGTCTGCATAAGCCTGTCGATATTGATGACAATATTAATATTTTTGCCGATAAGTTTGGCTTCATTTTCCGGCAAATTATCTCCTAATATCGGATAATATTCGAGTTCACAAATACCACTCAATAATCGATAAATTGACGGACAATAATCTGGGGATAAGATTTCAATAACTGTGGTATCAGTTTGACAGAAAGCTAAATTAGTGAGTCCCGCACCGTGGGGGCTAATAATCACTTCGGAAGTAGCGAAAAGTTCCGCTTGTTGTTCAAGAGTCATTGATTCTAATTGTACTGGTTTAATATTAAACTGTGTTAGGCATTCTATCACCTGGGAATTATTCAAGACCTGGCGAGATGGTGCTAGGGTGCGATCTATATAAATTCGCTGTTTAGTATCCCCCAAACTCGGACAAAAAGTTTGTTTGAGAAAATCACAATTCCACTGGCTAATTTGTAAGCCTCGGTGGGATGAAAGGTTAGGAGTTGGGATAATTATTTGCGTGGCTTTCAGATGATTGATATCTTTATTACTGATGATTTTTTTGGGTGGAATTTTTAGGGTCTCTAAAGCCTGTTTCTGGTAAGGTGTCTCCCAAGCATTTACCACAAATTTATCAATTGAGTTCAGGTCAATTCCCGCAGCTTCTAATAAATGAAAACGTGCCATAATATCTAACATCCAGTGAAAATATCCCCCCCCAAAACGCACCGACAAAAACGCAACCACCCCATCAATTTCCTCCGGTGGCGGTAGGTGTTCCGATACCGCCACAAACTCCGCCCCACCACTAGCTAAATCAGTCACTAATTTGCCATCATCTGTGAACACTGCACTGGTCGCCATATCTCCCCACACACGCCCATTTTCTACAATAGCCACGCCGAAATCTCCCGTTGATATCTGACAGGTTGTCAATGTTTCGGGAAGGTTAGGAATTAAAATATTGGCTGGTTTAATCTCAAGGGTCTGGGCTGGGTATATCAGGATGTATTTAATACTGAGATGAGTCTGGCTATCCGTCGTTTTTTCTGATAAATTAGGCAATATTTCCTGGATAAATTTTGATGATAATTTCTTAAAAATCAACGCATTATTAGCCTCCTCAATTAAACCCCTATTTTTGAGTATTTTGCTCAAATGATGATAGGCTTTTATAAAGTCTGGTTTGCGCTTCAATGCCTCTATACATAGGTCTTGTACTTCCTGCCAACGTTCCTTTTCCGTTAACAGTTGTGCTAGAATATCATAAAGCCATATTAACTCTGGTTTCAGGGCGATCGCTTTTTCATAAGACACGATCGCCTCATCAATATTACCTACTAATTTCAGCGCGTGACCTAGTTTTTGATATAACCATGAAAGCTGAGGATTGAGTCTAATCGCTTCCCGATAATTAGCGATCGCCTCTTCAATTTCTCCCGTCGCTAGTAAACTATCTCCTAAATTCATATACAGCCAATCTACATCAGGTTTTAAAGCGATCGCCTGACGACAAACCGGAATTAATTCCGACCATTTTTCCTGAGTTTTCAAAACTTGCGCCAGTCCATAATAATAGTAAAACTGGTTAGGGTTAATTTCGATAGCCCTTTCATAGCATTTAACCGCCTCTTCCCACCTTTCCTGCTGTCCGAAAATTTGCCCTAAATTATGATACAATACATCTGATTGCGCCGGATAGTTTAAAATTCCTTTTTCATAAATAGCGATCGCCTCTTCTAATTGCTGCTGCTGTTGTAACTCATTCCCCAAATTGAGATAATCCTTAAACCTCACCCCGTCCGCACTTACCAAAATAGCCTTACACCAATATTCTGTCGCCCTTTCTGGCTCACCACATTGCCTAAAAACCTTAGCCAAATTCCGATAAACTCCCCCCATATCAGGGCGAATCTCAATAGCCCTTTCATAGGCATTTATCGCCTCATTCCAGCGTTGATTTTTGGCGTACAGACTCCCCAAATTAGCATGAACCTCCGCAAAATTAGGCGCAATTTTCAAAGCACTATGATAACAACACTCCGCCCCCACATAATCCCCTTGTAACTGTCTGATAGTTCCCAAAGTTTGATAAGACAACGCAAAATTAGAGTCAATTTTTAACGCTTCTTCACAACAATTAATCGCTTCTGCCCAATTCCTTGCATTTAAATACAAAACCGCTTGCTCATGGAGTCGGATAACTTCCGGTTGCACATTTTCATCATTCGCAGAAATTGACATTTTCCAGTAACTCCAAGTTAATCACAATTTCAGGTTATCTAGTCAACATTTACCCATCATAAACCCAGTTTATAGATTTGATCCAGAGCCTTTTCCGCCGCCTTTTTACTAGCCTCTTTCTTGCTCAAACCCTTACCCTGTCCATAAACCTTACCCTCAACCATAACCTGTACAGTGAACTGTTTTTGATGGTCTGCTCCTTCCTCCTTAATCGTCTCATATTCTGGTGTAATTGGACCTATATTTTTTTGCACCCATTCCTGTAATCTATTTTTCGAGTCCGCCGCCACTTTCCCCGAATTACCTTGAGAAAGCGAAGTGATTTCAGCTATCACCGAATCAAACAAAGGTTGTAGAAATTCCTGTACTTTCTTCATCCCAGAATCCAAAAAACAAGCCCCAATCATCGCCTCAAACGTATTGCTTAATAAGGAAGGATTCAGCGCCACCCCTTTCCCTAATCTGATATATTGTTGTAGGGCTAATTTTTCCGCAAACTTAGCCAACTGCTTATTTTCCACCAAAGCCGATCGCAACTTAGTTAAATCCCCTTCATTACCCACACTTTTATACTTATGATAAAGATACTCCCCCGATATAAAATTTAACACCGAATCCCCCAAAAACTCCAACAATTCATTATCCCGCTTAACTTCCTTCGGGTGTTCATATAGATAGGAACTGTGAGTTAAGGCGTGATTGAGTAAATCCACATTTTGAAAAGGTATTTTTTTCAGCAATTTCGATAATTCTCGCCGCAGTTTTTTTTCTCGGTCAGGATCCATATTTTGGTCTTCGATAATTTTACTTAACATAATCTCCTGATGTTGTTTTAATTGATTAATTATGGATTTTTCACCCTGAAAAGCCATCAACAGCAGCACCATGTTATCTATAGCACGTTCTGTATCTCGGTCAGAAAATTCATTCCCATGAGCCCAGTTATTCCTAAGTTGGATTAACTCAAATATTATCCCCTTATGTTGATTATCAACATTTTCATTGTTTTTAAAAATACTATCCCATTTATTCGATATAACTTGCAGTAATGCTCCGATATCTTGAGATAGCCTCTCCTCCAATTCTCGCTTTTTCATGTTTTTGTATTTGGTGATATATTTTTGAGCTTCCTCCTGCCATTGGTCTGAATATTTGTTTTTCATTTCCTGTTTAAACGGAGGATATAAGCCCTCAGCTAATAACTCTAAAGCGTCCCCAATTCTTTCTTTATTGCTAATCATCATTTGCTATCTAATAATTAATTAGCGACTATTATAGCTAATCTTCCTAAACAGACTATTGATATAGCTGGCTATTCATAATTTCTGATAATCTACAATCCCCAAGGTATTGGATTTTCAAAAGACTGTTAAGAATTATTACAGATTTATGGAAAATTGCTCGCAAAAAGTTGACGAGATTCTGGGGGTTATGATAACATCAAATAAATCGCATCCAATTGCTTACTATGTCTTTTTGCAAAAAAATAGCCTACAACCCCGATTATATCGCGATTAACATTATTCTCTCACGAAAATATTAAACTGGCGATGCACGAGTTTTCTGGCCACAAGCGATCGCCTTTTTTATGCCTATTGACAAAAACGCCACTTTGTGCATTGTTCATTGTTGATGATTCACTGGTATTCTGGGTGATGTGGATGGTCAGAGTCAAAAATCAAAATATGAGACTTGAGGAAGCGGTTGAATTTGCCGAAAACCCGGAGCCCCGGTGTCCCTGTGTGTTATTGCTAGACACATCAGCATCTATGCAGGGAGAACCCCTAGATGGTCTCAATGTTGGATTAATGACTTTTAGGGAAAACCTCATCAAAGACGAACTCGCCAAAAAACGGGTTGAGATTGCCGTCATCACCTTTGATAACCAGGTAAAAATCATCCAGGATTTTGTCACAGCCGATCGCTTTGAGCCCCCCATGCTAACCGCCCAGGGTCAAACCTATATGGGAACAGCCATAGGCGAAGCCTTAGACATGATTGCCAGTCGCAAAGCCGAGTATCGCAATAATGGCATTACCTACTATCGTCCTTGGGTGTTCATGATTACCGACGGCGAACCCCAGGGAGAAATCGATCGCATCACAGAACAAGCCATTAAACGCATTCGAGACGAGGAAGCCAACAAACAGGTCGCATTCTTTGCAGTAGGCGTAGAAGGTGCCAATATGGAGCGCTTAGGAGAGATTGCCGAACGAACCCCCCTGAAACTGAAAGGGTTAGATTTTCGGGAAATGTTCATTTGGCTATCGGCCAGTATGCAAACAGTTTCTCACTCCAAAGTTGACGAACAGGTGGCCCTACCACCGCCAGGATGGGGAACTGTCTAGCCAAAAACTGATGCGATCGCAGACCTTTTTACCATGAACCCAAATTCTGCCTACTGGCAAATTATCTCAGCCTCCGTGGCTGGAAGCAGTCACGAAAAGCAAGCCCTTCCCTGTCAAGACGCTCATATTTATCGGGAGATTGACCCCCATCAATTCATTGTAGCCGTAGCCGATGGTGCCGGTTCAGCTTCCCTTGCTGATGTCGGAGCGCAACTAGCAGTTAAAACCGCCACCCAATTAATCGAAGAGTATCTATCCTCCGTTGAGGATACCGCCGCCGTGGACTGGAATACTCAATTGTTAGCCATCGTTAACCAAACCAAACAGGCGATCGAAGCCGAAGCCGACCACAGGGATATATTGGCGCGGGAACTAGCAACCACATTGATTTTAGGGGTAATTACCGATTCTACCATTGCTATAGTTCAGATAGGCGATGGCGCGGTCGTAGTTGAAGATCAACAGGGAACTTTAATGGCTTTAACTATTCCTGCCAGTGGCGAATATTTAAACGAAACTACCTTTCTGGTTTCCCCCAATGCTTTAGAATCTGCTCAAATTCATGTATGGTCTGGAATGCCTAAGTATCTGGCTATATTTTCCGATGGTTTACAAATGTTAGGATTAAAAATGCCGGAAGGTAAACCACACCCTCCATTTTTTTCGCCCTTATTTAGATTTGTGGAAACTATCGGCGATCGCACAGAAGCCGAACAACAGTTAATTTCATTTTTGCGATCGCCTAGGGTCAATCAGCGCACCGATGATGATTTAACCCTCATTTTAGCTGCCAAAATGCCATCCTCAGCCACATAAATACTACTATACACTTGTAAAGTAGTAACTATCTATCGGAACCCCAACAGCTATAATATACCCAATATAGACTCTTGTTATATGGGGGTCAGTGGCATTGGACCTTTTACATCGATGGTTACACTTAATTAAAAGGCGATTTAAAGACTACTGGGTAGCTTTATTCATTGGTGCGATCGCCACTCTCGCCATTCTACTGATTTGGCAAAAACTCTACATCCGAGAGCAACGGCATTTTGCACAACTGGTTCAGCAAGAAGCCAACAACATCCAATCTATCCTCAATCGAGAGTTATCCAGTCGTATTGTATCCTTAAACCGTCTCGCCAAGCGCTGGGAACTCAGTAATGGTACTCCCCGAGAATTTTGGGAAGCTGATGTCAGCAACTATTTAGATGATACTCATGGCTATCAAGCCATCCATTGGGTAGATCCATCTTTTATCATCCGTTGGATAGTTCCTTTACAGGGAAATGAACAAGTCCAGGATATGGATTTGACACAAGAACGCCGTCGCCGAATTAGTTTACAAGTAGCCAGAGACCTCAATCAGATTATTCTGAGTAAACATATTTCATTAGTTCAGGGAGGCGAGGGATTTCTAGTAATTATTCCCCTATTTGTGAATGAGCGCCATGATGGTTTTATTGTGGGAGTCTTTGAATTTACAGCTTTATTTGATGGTATTTTGCCCATATCTCCCTTATATACGACTCAAATATATGACCGTGGGCATTTGGTTTATAGCAGTGGTGATTTCTCAGAATCCCCCTTTCAACAAACCTCCCTAGTCCGCGCCTATGGGTCGGATTGGACAGTCCAAGTTTCTCCTCAACCCCTTTGGATTGAACAGGGAAAATCTCCCCTTCCTACCATAGTTTTATCAGCCGGTTTAATCATAGTTTGGACTATGGCACTCACCGTCTATTTAGGTCAGTATTCTTGGCGTTATGCTCACGAAACCCGAAAAATTAACCATAAATTGCAAAAGGAAATCATCCACAGACAGCAAATAGAAGCCATCCTCCTAGACTCCCAAACACAATATCAAACCCTCGTCGAAAATTCCCCGGATATTATTCAACGCTTTGATACCAATTTTAAACATATTTATGTAAGTCCAATTTTAAGCCAATTAACCGGAATTCCTAACCATACTTGGATTGGCAAAACTTGCCGCGATTTGCCCTTCTCAGCACCCATGGCTGATAGTTGGGAGGCGGCAGCGAATCAGTTACTAACAACTGGTGAAAAACAGATGATTGAATTTGAAGCCGAGACAGTTAATGGTTGGCGTTATTTGGAAATGGCGATCGTCCCAGAAATTAACGAAGCCAAAAATATTACATCTATCCTTTGTATTTCCAGAGATGTCACCGCACGCAAACAAGCCGAAACTTCTCTTAAACTTAGTCAAGCCAAGTTTGAAGCCTTGGCAACTAATATGCCGGGAATGGTCTATAGTTACTGTCCGCACAACTCCGAAAAGCCTCATTATTTTAAATTTGTGAGTCATCACTGTTTGGATATTTTTGAATTAGAACCTAATAGGATTCTAGCGGACATCAATTCTCTGATCAACTTAATCCATCAAGATGATTTGCCCTCTTTGCGTGCTTCAATGAAACAATCTTTTGAGCAATTTTTGCCATGGTATTGGCAGGGTCGTATTATTACTAATTCGGGCAGCATCAAGTGGGTAGAATGTAATGCCCAACCCCAGTCAACACCAGAAGGCAATATTTGGCATGGCATTGTTTTTGATATTAGTGAACGCAAAAAATATGAAGAAAATCTGCGCCAATTTCAGGGTATTGTTGCCGCTACAGCGGAAGCGATCGCCTTAATTAATCGTGATTATATCTACCAAATTGTTAATAAAACATACGCCAATTTAACCGAAAAATCTGAGGATTATATTATTAATAATACCATCGACAATGTATTGGGTAAACAGATTTTTACTCAAACAGTTAAACCTCTTTTTGATAGATGTCTAGCAGGAGAAATAGTCCGCTACGAATCCTGGTTCAATTTTCCGGGAAAAACCAGGTTTATCGGAGTTACCTATTCCCCTATTTTGCAACCTGATAGCACCGTCAAGGAAGTGATTGTCACTGTCCGAGATTTAACCTCCTTAAAACAGGCAGAAATTGCCATGAAAAAGCAATCTGATAGACAGGATATCTTATCAAAAGTCACCAATAGAATCAGGCGATCGCTCCATCTTCAGGATATCCTTAATACTACAGTTGTCGAAGTCTCCAAAGTTCTGGGAAATGACATAGTTTTAGTCTGTAAATTCCAGTTAAATTGGAGTCATCAAATCATTGCTCATTCCGAGGAACTATGTAGAGACTCTCACCGACTTTTTTGTGTCATAGATCCCGTAATGACCATAAAAATTGACCAGATAATTTGGCAAATTGCCCAATTATGTCGCAGCGGACAAATTAATGCTTCTGTGGAAATGTGGCAACAATTTCAAGGACCGACTCATTTAATCTTCCCCATTTGGTTAGAAGACGACGAACTTTGGGGACTACTTATCGCTTATTTTTCTTCAGAAGATAGCAACTATAAACCCCCAGAAATCGAGATGCTGAAACAACTAACAGAACAGTTAGCGATCGCCATTCAACAAGGCGAACTCTATCATCAGCTTCAGATGGCCCATCAGGAACTCGAGAAAGTCTACAACCTTGATGCTCTGACCGGAATTCCTAACCGCCGCCATTTTGATCACGTTTTACAGCAGGAATGGTTACAACTGCAACGGGAACAACAACCCCTATCAATAATTATGTGTGACATCGATTATTTTAAGTGTTATAATGACACTTACGGACACATTGCCGGGGATAAATGCCTGCAAAAGGTAGCTCATGCCTTAAAAAAATGTCTGAAACGACCGAGGGATTTAGTCGCCCGTTACGGTGGTGAAGAATTTGTTATTTTATTACCCAATACACCCACAGAAGGTGCCATAGAAATTAGCCAACAAATACAGGAAGCTGTGTTTGAGTTAAATATGGAGCCCGGCGCAATTCCCGCTAACTTCCAACGGGTGACTATGAGCATGGGAATTGCCAGCCAAATTCCCACACCACAACAATCACCAACTCAACTAATTTTTGCTGCCGACTGCGCCCTTTACCAAGCCAAAAACAATGGCAGAAACCAATATGTTATTGGCGCAACAGATAGCCATAGGCTCTAATTATCTGCGTCCGTATCGGTGCCGAAATCCCTTGAAGTTCTGGGCTTGTTCCAAATTTTTAACTAGCTGTTGCAGTTGAGTTAAATTTGTGTTTCTGCGTCCATATCGCCAATGTACATAAGTTTGACAAACCTCTGAGATCGCCTCAGCTTCATCAATAGAACATTGATTAGCGATCGCCTCTGCATACTCTACCGGAGTTTGGGCCGGATGTTTCGGATAACCCCGTTGGGCTAACAATGCCAAAAGTTTTTGATATAGTCTTTCTTCCGGCGGTAATTTAGCCAAGCGTCGCCTCTCCCGCCAATTTTTCAATCCATCCCACAGCAACCAACTTACGAACCCGAAACCAGATAAAGCGATCGCAGCCGTAAACAAGCCAACCCACCCCCTAGTAAACAGATCCATAAACCAGCGGATAACCATATCCACCGCCGCGAAAATAGTCGCTAATATCCTCTGCAAACTATTTGTTACCGGAGAAGGCAACCATCCCGCCACCCAATTCCAAAAAGCCCTCAGCGCACTAAAAGTTTGATTTTCCTCAATAGAAGGCGGAATTAAATCCATTCCCGGAATCGGATTAAAAGCAAACCAACCATAGTCAGGAAAATAAACCTCAGTCATGGCATGGGCATCAGTATTTTTAATCACATATAACCCCGTAAATGGGTTAAACTCACCCGGATCAAAACCTGCCGTTAGTCGCGCCGGAATGCCAATCGAACGCAACATAATTGTTAATACCGTCGCAAAGTGATCTGGATAACCGCCTCTGATAATTTCTCCCTCTGGACTATCTTTATAGCCAAACAAAAACGCCTCCACCAAATCCTCATCAGGTCTCAAAAAAGGCGGGTCTTCTTGTAGCTTATAAACCGGACTTTGTTTTAAGTATTGAGCCAAATAAAGGGCTATTTCATAGGGAGATGTTAACCCTTGTTGCTCAGGGTTGGATTGATTCCGCGCCGCCAAAATCTCCTCGGTTCTTTCCCGCACCCTGTCCCTAATTTCATCAGGAACCTGTAAATAGTAATCACGAATAGCTTGTGTGTAGTCTGTGGAGGCTTGACCTAACTGGGTGCGGTTACGATAGGGGACTCTGGAAATCACCGTATAGGTTAATCCCTCCCGCAACATCAAAGGCGATCGCAAAGTTCCCTCTGAGTCTATCGCAATTTCCTCAGTCGGGAAATACAATTGTTGAGCCTGTTTTAAAGCCGGGATTAAATTAGGTAATTGAATCACCGCCGTATAACTTTGGATTACCTCCCTAGTCCTAGCCTGTGTCGGTCGCTGAAACAGATTAAACAGATAGGACCACCAAGCGCGTTGGACAGTTTCTGCTTGCTCATTACGGGAAATTTCCCATCCCTGACCCGTGTACTTATCAAAGCCAATCACCCGAAAAAATCCCCGCGCCTGCGATCGTACCCTCAGCAAAACCTGCGGCCTTAAATTTCCCCTAAGATTCTGATTAATCCGAGTATTAAAACCATAATATTGAACCTCAKCTAAAATACCCGCCCCCGACTCCTGATTCTGTCCAGTTCCCGACCCTGTGCCATCTCCAGAATCTCCCGTATAACCAGGGTTAAAAATTTGTCGCCCATCAAATTCCCCTCGTGGCATTTGAATAGGGGAACTCATCGGAAAGTTCCGCAGTTGATAGCCAGGAAACCGAGGAAGCAGCGCAAAAATCACCAATCCCAAAGCCACAATAGCCAGAAAGCTAACCCCCAAAAACTTGAAATTCAAGTTAGGAGGAATCCTCAATTTTGTAGAACTAGCCTCCGACGGTTTCAACTTCTCCAATCCCAACCGGGAACGATAATCTAAGATTAAAGTCGGCAAAGAGATCGCCAAAAACACCAAAATCACCGGCCCAAAAGTCAAAGTTTGGCTAAGAGTACCCGCCACCCCAAGTAAAATCAACCCAATGACCATCGAATAGCCTAGATCCTTGCGTCGTGGCAGATCAAAGCTATGGAGAACCTGCAAATTAATTAACAGTTGTGCCAAAACAATTCTGGTATCGATCAACTCCAGCAATAGACGACTGAAAAAAACCGCCATTGCTACCAACATTCCTATAGCAATACAAAATTTAGTGGGCACATTACGATGACGACGACGAAACCAACTCCAGGTCGCCCCCACCAAACTGACAGGGATAGCCCATAGATTTAGTGGCTCTTCGATCGCTACATCAGTGGCAATAATGCCAACCACCACTAATAACTGCACGAAAACGCGGAGCAGAAGTGAGTCTTCTGGCTCAGGTTGAGGTATTGCTTCGATCCGTCGCCACAATTGGCTCAAGATAGGGATATCGGCTGTCATGGATTTGAAAATTGGGTAATCACTCTCAGATTACTGTAACCCATATTTCTAAAAAAATCAGCTTCACCTATCAATATTTAACTAATCATCCGAGGGTAAATCGCAAAACAGAGGGGACTTTGTTCGCAGTCATAAAACAATACATTCAGGCGATAGATATGATTAGGCTCTGGATCTACCAGTTCCATGGTCATATATCCCTCTGAGGTACGTCTAGCCGTGGTTTCGCCATGATTTCCCTTCAATTGCAGACATCCACCCGCCGGTAAGTTAGCCAAAATCATTAAGCAATTACCATAATCGCGGGTCTGATATTCGGCTTGTACTGTTAAAACTCCTAAGCTAGTTTCCCACTGCTGAAGCGCTACCGACTTATTCAAAAAACAAGTTATCGTCAGCGTATCGATAATTTCTCGCGCCGCCAGTAGCAGCAAAACCATTTGCTGTTGTTGACTAGCGTCCTCATAGGCGGGGAGTTGTAGCTTCTTCAACTCAGGATCACGAACTTCCCCTAAAACCAGCCTACCTGCCCATTCATTAAGCAAATCAGAGGCTTGTGGGAAAAAACTTTCCACCGCTTCCACCAGTTTCGCTCCCTGTTGTCGGGTTGAATGCAAAACCTTCTGAGAAGGAGTCAGAAGAGCAGCAAAAACAGTTTCTGGTAAAAAAGTAGACCATTTCAGGTTTTCCCTTTGAGCAGTCCACCAAGAAGGGTTGGGAACCATCGGATCGCTAATCACGTCTGGATAGATAGCATCAGCGCCGAGTTCAGTTTCCCAAGGGAATAGCGGTGGTTTTTGTTGGATCTCAATTCTTAACCTGTTTTTTAACAGGCTCTCAAATCTGTCTTTCACGGTTGGTATCTCTCCCAGTTTAATTGGTTCGTCGTTGGGGTAGAAAACGTCAATCTCTTCATAGTCGGGTAGGTCGGCTTCTGACCACCCTGGTTCTTCGACCCTAGAACTATTTGCTAATTGCTCTGCTGAGGAAGCAGTTTCAAGGGGTTGTGATTCAGACCCATCGAAAAAATGGCACTCGGAGAGTTGACGATCTGGATTTATTTCGTTATTCATCAGTAGATGCACTCGCTCCGGACACTGAACGATTTCTAAGCTCCCAGGCTAATTCTAAAACTTTAAACCACCGCTTTTGTGCTTGAGTCGCCTTGCAACCTAGCTTTTCGGCGATCGCATGATCAGATAGCCCCTTTTGCTTTAACCTTAGCAAATCCTTTTGATCTTGGCTAAGTTGATTCTGGAAATCATCCCACTCCTGCGGGAGTAAACCTAGATTACGATCTAAGTCCACTTCTAACCACTGATGCACCAATTCCCAACGATAACCCAACGCAAATCTCAACAAATGATATTTAAATCGCTGTTGAAGATAATCCCGTTGGCGAGGGGTTAGCCCCAAAATTGCCTCTATCTCTCGAGTTGGCAAATCTTGCATTCGCAACGTGAAATAATCGGCGCAGTCTTTTTGATTGTGTTCCTCAAGATATTTGATTAACTCTTCTACAACCGTTTGTCGTAGAGATTCTAGTTCTGGTTCGTTCGACTCAGCCACCATCGCGGCTCGCACCTCTTGTACAGATGAGTCGTTCCAGGTTTGATCACAGTCCGGTCCGCTTCCCTCTGCGGCTTGCTCAAGATCAACAAACGCTTCTCTGGGTTGTTGTTGAGAAAATGTCTGCGATCGCAGAATGATGAGTTGTTGACTACGACCCCTGGCTAGAGGAATACGTCGTTTTCCATATCGTTCCGTAAAGGCTAGATATTCGGCTAGTTCCAGTAATGTCTGGGGACGATAATCTACCGAAACTTGGTTTTCCTTACGGAACGCATTTAGTGATTCAACATAAAACCCCTGTAAAAAGTCCCTAATTAGTTCCAATCTCGCGTGATAACTTGATTGAGCTTGGCGCGGTGTGATATATCGATAAACAATGGCACTCAAAGTGCTGTGGAGTTCCAACGGTGCCTGCTTTGACCTCAGTTGGTAATAGTGAAGACATTGTTGTAAGCGATGCTGTGCGAGTGTCATCGCCCAAGTCTCCACATCCCCCGAGGCTTGGATGCGCTGGCTTTCTGTGCAGATCCGAATTGCTTCTTCTGTTAAACGCCAAGCGATATCCTGACAGTTCTGCTCAGATGCCTGGGTAGCCTGTTTTAGCTCACCGGACAACCGTTGAAAAATTCTATCGCTCTGGCAGATTTCCCCCATGATGATAATTTAGTAACAATGACCCTAACCTATGCTTTCCAGTAAAGCCTCTGAGTTTCCGGAGGGTTTCCCAATCGGGTCGTGTTTAGTTACGATCACAACACTGGAAATTTTCTAGTCACCTATCTGATCAATTGGGGTTTTCTCGGTTATCATGTAGCGCGAAAATCAGCACCTACTCAACTTTAACAATGGATTTAGACCAACAAATTCAAGCCTTGATTGAAAATGCCCCCCAGGATGGTTCGACTCCTGACATTATTAAGGCGATCGCTCCCGGTCTCAAGTTACTGGCCGCCCAATTAGTACATCTACAGTATTTTGTTTTGACCAGTGTTGACCAAAATTGGGTATTAACTACTCTCGGTAATGTGGATAATCCGGATCTACAAAAGCAAGTTATTTATGCTTTTTCTAGTTTAGATGATGCTTCCGTTCACTCCACTATCGATATTTCCACTTCTGTTGTCGCTGTCCCGGTTCCCGTCATCCACATTTTATTTCAGGCGATCGCTATTCCCCAACTAGATAGTTTTATTTTCTTTGATCAACCTGGTCATCTTGATGCCGCTACCGAGGTCAAACGTCAAGATGTACAGGATACTATCCAAGTTTACCTACAACAATATCAGTCTCTGCGTCGCTCTAAATCTCGCCCTATCCCTCCAGATATTGCTTAAATCAGTTGACTGTCCCCCCTTCTGCCTACCTTCTCCCTGCCCCTACCCTCTGCCCCTGCCCTTTAACCCCAAAACTCCGTTTCTTAATTGTTTCTTAATTGCCAAAATTCCTAGGGATTTTATATAATAAAAACGACTATTAATTAACCCCCCCCAACTTTTTCCTAAATCAGCTCCTTGCATCTGCCCTTTCCGCCTAGGGTTAAGGTGGGACGAAGGAGACAGGATCCATCACAATAACTGCTCACACCGTCAAATTTTTCTCTGCAAAATCTGGCAGCTTTTTATTATGAAAATTAATCGAGTCATCTATTTAGGATTTGGTGCAATTTTTCTATTAGTCGGCATCAGTAGCCTAGCGTCAGAGTGGCAACAAAGAAATCAAGATCAATCATTTAAATTGGTAGTTCATACCTACGAGATTAAGCTAAATTTACAGGATATTCAAAAAACTTTAGTGGATGCCGAAAATTCTCAAAGACTATTTATTATTACTGGAAATGCCAACTTTTTAGAACCCTATTATTCAAGCCAGAGAAAAATTCGGAGTGATTTAGAAAATTTATCCCAATTGCTGCAAGTTAATCCCATACAAACCCAGAGATTAACCAATATTCAAAACTTAACCAACCAAAAATTAGCGTCACTTGAACAAGGTATCAACTTAGCCGGAGCCGGAGAATCCGAACAAGTTTTAGCCTTGGTTGGGGGTGTCGGAAAACAAATTATGGATAATATTCGCCTTGAAATTAATAGGATGATTGACGAGGAACAAAAATTATTGAGTGACCGAAATGAGAGTTATCAAGTCATTAAACAATGGGCGGCAATCATTAATTGGGGTACTTTTATTTTAATAATTACAAGTGGCTCGATAATTAGCTTTATTGTAGTTCGTGTTATCATGAGCCCTATTCAACAAGTTACACAGGTTATTGCTACCTCCTCAGCGGAAATTGCCGTGGCTACTGAACAACAACAGAGACTCGCGAGCCATCAAGCTGTTTCTATTAATCAAACCACTAATGCTATTGAACAAATTAGTGAAGGTGCTAAACAGTCAGCCGAGGATGCTGATCATGCTTTAGGCGGGGCTCAACAGGTTTTAGATATCAGTGAAAATGGCAATAAAGTAGTTCAACAAAACTTGGCAAGTATTGTCGAATTAAATAATAATGTGGCAAATATCTCAGAACAAATTGAGGTTTTGAGACAGCATACCGGGGAAATAAGCACTGTATCTAATGTAGTATCTAGTTTAGCTAATCAGACTAATATATTGGCTCTGAATGCCTCTGTTGAAGCTGTGCGTGCAGGAGAAGCAGGTCGAGGATTTGGTTTGGTGGCGGTGGAGGTTCGTAAGTTATCAGACCAAAGCCAAAAATCAGCTAGACAGATTGATAATTTAGTTAGCCTGATTCAAAATTCCCTCAAATCTACCATTGAAGCTGCAGAAAAAGGAACAGAAAACGCTAAGGTGGGTATGGAAATGACCGAAAATACTGCTCATGTATTTGTAGAAGTGGCTGATGGCATTAAAAATGTGGTCAGCAGTAATCAAAAAATTGCTCAAATTTCCCAACAACAGGCGATCGCTATTCAGCAAGTTGTCACAGCTACTAATTCTATTAATCATGCAGCAGTGGAAACTGCTAGTGGAATTAAACAAACCCAAGTCGGTTTGGAAAACCTGAATCAGGCAGCCCAAACTCTCCAGGTTTTAGTTTGACAAAGTATCAAAAACTGGCAATTGTCACCATGGAAATTGACACAAAATCCTTGATGGGGGAGATTTCGCCACCCCCACCGAACCTAATCAATTAGTATATTCTACTCACCACATAGTCCCCTAATTCCACCAGAGCTTGACGAGACTCCGAAGGGGGTAACTGGTTGATATGTTCTACGGCGACCTGGGCGTGGTGGATGGCGAGTTCTCGGGATTTATCAATCCCAGAACTTTCTTGAATTAAGGCGATCGCCTGTTCCAAGTCCCCATCTTGAGCAAATTCGCGATCGATCAGAGTTTCCAGAAAAGGCTTTTCTGCTAAAGCAAACAGGGTCGGGGCTGTCAGGTTTCCGCTTTTGAGATCCGAAGCAGCCGGTTTACCTAGAGATTCCGTCGAACCTGTAAAGTCTAAAATATCATCGACAATTTGAAACGCCAAGCCAATATTACGACCATATTTATACAAATCTTCTGCTAGTTCTGCTGAAACTCCACTTAACAGACCAGCCGCCTTAGAGCTATTAGCGATTAAAGAAGCTGTCTTGTAGTAACTCTTTTCGAGATACGCTTCAATGGACAAGCTAGTATCAAATCGATTCAGTCCCTGTTGAATTTCTCCCTCCGCCAGATCCATGATCACTTGTGACAGAAGTTTAACTACCTCTAAGTTGTCCAGGTTGGCTAAATACCAGGAGGACTGGGCAAATAGAAAGTCTCCGGCTAAAACCGCCACCCGGTTATTAAACAAACTGTGAACTGTCGGGACACCCCGCCGCAGTTCTGATTCATCCACCACATCATCATGAACCAAACTAGCAGTATGGATCATTTCTGTGATTTCAGCTAGACGGCGGTGCTTAGGTATGATTTCATGATCGGGCATGGTTGCCCTAGATATTAGCAGCACGATCGCCGGACGCACCCGTTTTCCCTGTACGCTAAATAAATGCTCTGCTGCTGCATACAGGATCGGGTGACGAGCGCCCACCAGTTCTTTCAGGTTATCGGTTAGCAGTTTTAGGTCTGCTTCAACGGTCGAAAATAGAAGAGTGCGAGAGGTCATGGGTTTGCCAACTCAGGCTGGATGATTAACAAAATTTTACATATTATAGTTTGATTTTAAGCTAAGGCTATCATCTCGCCAAACTCTCAACTAGGATTATACCCCAACGGAGCATCAACTTTGATATTCACCACACCTGCATCACATCTAATTGATTGTGCAGGCCCCCTCTGTATCATAATCATCCCCTATTGTCCATTGTCCTGATAGTAGCCCCAGAGCTGGCCCAGACATCATAGATATCAGATCTGAAAAATTTTTTCTCATAATTGGTACAATTCGTTAATTTTGTGTTAGCTTAATTATTAAGAGTTTAAAAAAATTCTACACATTAAGGGCAACAGGTGTGGCAGCCAAATATTAACTGGCTGTTGTTGCACAGGTTATCCACGGAAAAGGGGATAGCCAGGGGCGATTTTAGAAGTTCCTAAGCTGGCATCAGATTGTGGTGTGGCAGCTTGGTGAGTTCAAGACCAATCAGCACGGTCTAGGGCTATATTTAGCCGGCAGACTTGCTGTAGCAGTCTGGTAACTTGGCATAGGTATTAGGGAAACTTTCTGGAGTTGCAAATCTCTGGTTAGTTAGTGTTGATATGCCTGGTGGTATCCCCTATTAGATAGCGATCGAAACCCAGCTATAACCTGCCGTTGGAAACCTGCCCCTATGTATATGTAGCGACTGTTAAACTCCCATATATGCTCCTCTCTCACACACAGACTAGCCGCACCACCTATGAACTACCACGAATTACCGTTAATGATTCCCTTACTCGCCACCGGTTATGTGTTGACCATTTATTTGCTGTTGATGGTGGCTAAACATACAGCAGCCCGATTTTCTCGCTTTCGCTCTTAGTTATTTTGTAACCGATTATTAATTGACTGAAAACAACCACTCCCATTTTGCGGAGTGGTCTTTTCTGTGATGAAATATTATTCACGCAAACAGACTCGGTAAAATTACTTAGTTATATAGACAGTAGGCGATCGCGATCGCTATGCAGATCGACTGACAGTTAGCCGCCGGTCTGAAATAGAGGTGTCTAATTTTTCCCAAGAGTAAATAAAAGGGAAACTTGCCAGAGAGCAAGATTCCCAATCACTTTGCACTGAACCATGGAATAACTGGCAAACACCACCTCGTCGCCCCTCCGATTTATAGTGGAGGCAATTGCGACAAGTGGATGGAGTAGTCGGTGGAGTAGAATTTTTGATCGGCATGACAAACCTCCCGAGAGCCCTTAATTTATTGTTGATCAAAATCAATCAAGAACCTGTTATCTAAACTACAGTTTGCCAAGAAATATCAATCAATCTTATTGCACACCAATATACTTATGAAGCTGAACGGAAAGCCGATAACCTGGAAACTGTTTTAATTTTTCCAATACCAAA
This sequence comes from Arthrospira sp. PCC 8006, assembly GCF_046480465.1. Classification (NCBI taxonomy): domain Bacteria; kingdom Bacillati; phylum Cyanobacteriota; class Cyanophyceae; order Oscillatoriales; family Microcoleaceae; genus Arthrospira; species Arthrospira sp. PCC 8006. The sequence goes on along the minus strand of NZ_PKGG01000007.1, from coordinate 13,807 downwards.
GGCAAAGTGCGCTCTATATCAGTCCACTGCGGTTGTAAAAACACCGGAATCGTAGAATTTTCCGCCAAACGGCATCCATAAAACTCCAACTCATCCCCCACATCAATCACCAACTTAATTTCCGAAGCCCGTCGCCACATTGGTGACACCACCGGATAACCGGGGCTGATATGTTCCTTGGGACTCAGAGTTATCCAGCACAGATCAGAAACATCTTGCCAAAATGCGCCCGATGTCTCAATAGAAACCTGCCTCCCACTGTCTTCTAATACCCTCACCAAATCAGGTAACTGAGGATATATAAACGGTTCACCCCCAGAAATTACCACCCTTGGCGACACCAACTCCGCCAAAAGTTGATCAAAACTACGCACATTCCGGGGTAAACCCTTCCCCCCGTCAGCATATCCGGTATCACACCAAGGACAGCCCACCGGACACCCTGCCAACCGAATAAAATCTACAGGAGTTCCCGCCCAATAACCCTCTCCTTGGATAGTTTGCTGAAAAGTCTCATGTACTGGAATTGTAATCATCCGCCGCTTTTTTTAGCTTTATATCCCAATTGAGTCAGTATTTGCAGCAATTTATCAGTATGATCACCCTGAATTTCCAGAGTTTGGTCTTTCATGGTTCCCCCAGTGCCACACTGATTTTTCAATTGTTTTAATAACTTACTCAGGGTCTGCTCATGGCTTTGAAAGCCAGAGATAACTGTGACTGTTTTACCACCCCGTCCCTTACGAGTTGCCTGCACTTTTAAGTTTTGCTGCTGGGGGGGTAAGTCCGGCACTCCTGGTTCCATAGCTTCGGAATTAGAAGAATTGCCAAACTCTGAGTAAGCAATCCGATTTTTCTGAGAGGATTTACTATCAAAATTTCCCTTAGATGGGGCCATAACTCATTACCCAATAACATACTAAACTGGGAAGTCACCCCTACTTGCATCTTCCGACTCAGCAGGGGGAACTATTTAACCTATAGCGGAAAACCGCCAAGAGTGGCAAGTTGATAATTGTTAATTGGGTGCTGTGTCAGCTAGTAACTTTGGAGTTGAGGGTCGGACTAGGAACTTCCTCAAAAATGGCTCCCTGTTCTTTTAACTCCTGGATACGAGCCGCATTTAACCCGATAACCTGTTGAAATTTGACGTTTTGTAACAATGCCCCAGTTAGGTTAGCTTCCTTGAGGTTCGCACCCTGAAATTTAGCGTGACTCAGTGCTGTATCTACGAGTTCCGCTCGCATGAGGTTGGCTCGACTCAAATCGGCATAACTAAGGTTAGCATGGGTGAGAATTGCTCCGCTCAAGTCCGCCCCACTGAGATCGGCCCCACTGAGATCTGCACCTGTCAGATCTGCCCGGGTCAGGTTGGCTCCGCTGAGGTCGGCTCCGCTGAGGTTAGCACAATACAGGTTTGCTCCTATTAAGTTAGCATTAAATAGACTAACACCAAGCAAATTGGCTCGAAATAGGTTCGCCCGAAATAGGTTCGCCCGAAATAGGTTCGCGCCACTGAGGTTCGCGTTACTCAGCTCCGCCCGGAATAAGTCTGTATCTCTGAAATTGCGATCGCCTGCGGCATACAAGTCGAGCAGTTCTTGTGAATTCATGATAATTTCCTAATCTCCAATATGATTAACTGCAATTGTGCCGAAGTTGTTGCTCAATCGGGCAAAACTTTATTTTAATTTAAAAAGCCACGGGTATCAGTAAGCCCCACATCCTGCACATCCCCTCAAATCCAAGTGGGCGACTGCACAATAGGGATTATGTAATTTAGGAATTATTGACATTAATTTGGGGTTTTGATATGATTGGTGTTATCTCACCCCCTCGGCTGATTCGGTAAGTGCGATCGCTAAATTTCTAAGTAATTCAACAGACTTGAGCTAGTTTCTTGTCATTCCGAAAATACAATCTTATGAGCAACACTTATAATTCCGGTGCTGACCTGCTAGACTCCTCTGGCAATCTGGATTCTGATCAAGATGGTAGAGAATTACCAGATATCATCTTTGATTTTTTGATTAAGATTGTTAAAGACTATGACTCAGAGACAGTATTAGAAGAATTTATCGGATTATTTTGGCATCTCAACTGTAGCGATGAACAGGCTAATCATGCTTTGAGAAATCAACTGCAGCAGCTACCATCAACAGCTACCATTAATCCCCTATTAAAAAGAAGTTGTTATATCTTAGCCAACAACTGGTATATTAGTCGCAATTATCAAGCAGTTCAATTGCTACTGGAAAAGCTAGAAAATACCGAGAGCGATGAATATGACATTCTCGATCCTGAATTAGGAAAACTCAGAAATCAGGTTAAATATTTTCTGCAAAGTTCTGATATTCAAGAGATTCGTAATTGTGTATTACAGCATTCTCAGGGCTGGAGTAGTCGCTATAAGAGTTATTTATTAGTTAACCAATATATTGACCCCAATAACTCTCAGGAACAGCAGGAGGTAGCCCGCAATATATCCAAAAAACTGCGAGAACAGTATAAATTTGAGTTGGCGATGTATCTGGCTCGCTCATCACCAAAAACTCAACTCCGAAATGAAACCCAAATCAAAAATCCTACTCAGTTAGGAGAGCAAGTTTTAGATATACTTAAAAAAACTATTTCCACCCAGCGAGTTTCCAGCTATACCCATCAAGCTGAATTGTTTTTGAAACAAACTCATAAGGTTACTTATAGGGATTTTAAAAGCGCCTTACCTGAATACTTAATGCTTCAGAGTGGGGAAAAATCTACTACCCGGATTTTGCGGGACAAAATTTCCGCCCAACTCAAAGATTTGTATAATTTCCATGATTATAGAATTATCAATGACGATTTAAAAATTCGGACCTGTAATAGCCTCATCGACTTTTTGACGATAGAGGATGGAGAGAACCCCTCTTTTATTTTTACATTTATGATTAATCAGGGTAGTGTATTTACCTTGGCTATTTTGATGCTTAAAGTGATTTTATTAGACCATTCATCTAAAGTACACCTAGAGTTAAAAGTGGCTCAACTGATTCAATTTTATCAAAAATATGAAGAAGAACGCTGTCGTCAGTTTATCTTGTTTTTGGAAATTTTTAATCTGGTATTAACAATTTTTACGGAAAACGTCCAATATCATCTGGTCAAGATGGATCAGGATGATGTATCAGGACCTCTGACGGATAACTTGGATGCTTACCGGGTTTTCTCTCAAAGTAAAGGACTTGATCTGCGTGAGGCTAATCTAAATAATCTTAACTTAAATAGTTTGGATCTGAAGGGAGCAGACTTTAGAGGTTTGAATATGAGCCAGATGGATTTGAGCGGGCTTGATCTGCGGTTGGCAAATTTAGAAGGTGCTAATCTCCAAGAGGCTAATCTTAATGGAACTCAGTTATTTATTGTTAATTTAAAACAGAGTAATTTGCGAGAAGCGAGTCTGCTAGATGCGAATTTGGCACGGGCTGATTTACAGCAGGCTAATTTAAATCGTGCTGATTTAACGGGGGCTAATCTGCATAGGGCTAATTTAACTAGAGTAGATTTGAGTGAGGCTAAGTTATGCTCAACTAATTTAGAAAATGCTGATTTACCAGGGGCTAATTTAGGGTTTGCTAACTTACAAGGTGCTTGTTTAAGTCAAGCTAATTTACAGCAGGTGAATTTACGGGGCGCTCAACTGCGATCGGCTCATTTGCGAGGTGTGGATTTAAGGGGGGCTTACTTGGGAGAGGCGGATCTGACTGAAGCTGATTTAACGKGGGCGAATTTGGAGGGGGCKAATTTGKAGKGGGCGAAACTAGACGGGGTTAATTTGAACGGAGCGATGCTTGAGCAAGCTAATCTTTCCTATGTTAAACTTAATCAGGCTAGTTTAGAGCGATCGCATTTAGTTGGTGCTAAGTTAATTTATGCTCAACTGCGCTATAGCTTTTTAAGCCACGCTAATCTAATGGGTGCTAATCTCAGCTATGCTGATTTAACCCGTGCTAATTTAGCTGGTAGCAATCTTAGTCACACCAATCTATTTAGGGCGGCTATTCGTCACACTGAACTCGCACAAGCAGACCTATCCAATGCTAATTTATTGGGTGCTAATTTATTTGGTAGTAATCTGACTGAAGCCCATATCACAGGTGCAAAATTTGGGAAGAATTGCGGACTGTCTGAGGAAACCAGAAACTGGATAGGTTCACGGTTGGATTAGTCAGTAAATACTCGAAAATCCTGAATACGCCACCCTCTAGATTCTAGGTGAATTTGGCAGTTTAGGGGACAGACCTGGAAATCACAGATGTAATATCCGACTAAATTACCTAAATCGTTACACACCCGCAAATTATATCCATAGCTGCGGGTAAATTCGGCAAAATGATGGATAAATATAAACTGATCGAGATAGCGTTTCTGGTTCCACTGGAAACGGTTAACCACTAAAGTGATAGACTTGTCAAGATATACATTTGGTAGAATCGGGGTAGAATCCTCTCCTATAAACCACTGATTGAGTGTTTCGCCGCCGTAGCGTTTTTCAGCTAACCAAAGACTGGGAACACTCAGTTCTGTTTGAGATAGGGGTGGTGGTGGTAAGGTAGTCCGTTGAGGAAAGCAGGGTTTGGCGGTTTTATTAAATTCTACATTATTGGGTAAAGTTTGCGATCGCCCTATTTCACCCCATCCGGTAATAGTAAATAAACAGAAGCACAAAAAATATACCCTGGTTATCCAGGGATATTGCTGATGTAAAGCCATGATCATCTAATGTCCAGTAAAACCTGAAAAATCAGGCTATATCTAGGCTTGCCTTGCTTACTGTACCCTTACCGGAGAAAGCTACTAACCAACCACAAAACTATCAGGGTGACTAAGGTAATGAACCGTTCAACTGATAGGGTAGCTCCCGCCATGGGACTCAGTAAACTTCCCAAGATTAATCCTAGAATTAACCCCCCCACGGTCAACAAAACCGAACGACCAAATTTGTTCTCTTTGCGATTGAGAAAATACAGGGAGGTAGCCACCCCCAAGGCGAGGGGAAGTTGTAGCAGGGAGATCTCAATAGCTGGATACAGGCTGACAACTCCCAAACCCAGGTAAATCAATGACGGCCACATCAACTCCGAACGACTCGGCGCATCGAGCATTCCAGTTAACCAGGAGACTTTAGGACTGGTCTGGGGTTGAATTTCCTTAGCTGGTGGCCCCGCGATGCGTTCAGGAAAGCGAATCCGCTCAGGGACTTTGATTTTACCCTCTTGGCGCATTCTGAGGCGATCCATCAGGATGGCATCATAAGCGGCTTCAATAGATTCTATCACTTGGCGCTCACCGGTGTGCTGTTCTCTCAGGCGATCGCGGGCATCCTGAATTTCATCAAAGGATGCGTCAATCGTAACCCCAAGCTGTTCATAAGGACTTTGCTGGCTCATCGCATTTAATTTAACTGGAGTCTAATCAATTGACATTGGACCCGCCGTCAAACGGACGGGGATTCCCAAACCTGACGATTTAGGTTTACTGTTTCATCGCATCCACCTCCACTATCAAGGAGTTTTTGGTCTTCTGGTCTGGACCCAGACTATCCCCGCCAGCCTTGCGGTTGTGATGAGTCGATAAAAACTCCTAGAGATGAGATGATCAGATGATGGGTTGATTCTAACACAATCTTCTATTTAATTGTGTGGCTGGGGTGGTTTGGTTTATGGGCAACAAGATTAGGAAAAACTAACTATTCCAGACCATTGAACCAATTTCAGCCGATCGCGCCTATAGGAAAATAATAGCTCAGGCTGGCTATAGGTACACTCAGAGCAGATAGCTATTTGCTGAGGGTCTAAACCTACGGCTTCGAGTTGCAAAGCGTTAAAACGGCGAATATCGACCCGTAGGCGATCGGGTTCCGGGTCAGACAATAGGGGTGGGTCTGGTAGGTGGAATAAGGGTTCTAAAATTTGGGAGATACTGCTGGCTGTATCCATTATTTGTAAGGTAGCAGCTAGTTTGACTGCTACATCCTGTGAGACTTGATAGCATTCCCCGGAAATAGCTGGACCCATTGCGACTCGTAAATTAGCCATCTGGCTGCCTTGCTGTTGAAATTGGGCGATCGCTTCTGGTAGAATTTTCAAAGATGTACCGCGCCACCCAGCATGAATGGCAGCTACTCGCCCGGTTACCACGTCACCGATAAGCACAGGAACACAGTCAGCACTGGCTACCCATACTGATTGACAGCCTTTATTGGTTAGTAAGCCATCAGCTTCCGACAAGGATATTTCCTCGCTATTGGTTTCAGTTTTGGGAATGGGGGAAACCTGAGTAGTTTTTAACACTTGGTTGCCATGAACCTGTTTGAGGCGGTATACCAGGGCGGCGGGTTCGAGAACCTGCACTAAATCAACGGGAGAACGGGGGCTAAACCGTCGCGAAAAAAAACCATGTTGCCAGTTTTCTAGGATACTACAGGTTAAATAGGGCAGTTGTTGCCACTGATGCCAAGTCCAAATGTGCATTGTGTCAGTGAAAAGAGATTTCAGGGAACAGCTTAACCGGGAAAGCGCGATAATTATTAAACTTAGCGGGATATTGGATTAAATGGATTGCGATCGCATACTGGGTGCTTTACAGGCTTTACAAGAAAATGTCGTAGCTGTTTTATCTAACCCGGTCTCCTACGTTGATGCTTCTCCGTCTATCTTGATATTTGATAGGCTCGGTTCTACAAATGAAACCCTGTGGGAGTTGATCACCACTGGTCTAGCTACCCCTAGAACTACAGTGATCGCTCTCCAACAAACAGCAGGACGAGGACAATGGGGGCGTGAGTGGCAGTCAGAATTGGGGGGATTATACCTGTCTTATGCCCTCACTCTCCATGAGAGTATCACAGATACTGCTACCCCAGAGCATAACTATATGGCCTGGTTAACTCAATGTAGCGCTTGGGGTATTGCTACAGTTTTACGCGATCGCGGTGTTCCCGTAAAGCTGAAATGGCCAAATGATTTGCTGCTGAACAAACGCAAATTGGGTGGTATCCTAACAGAAACTAAAGTCCACAACGGAGAGATCAGCCAAGCCGTGATTGGAGTCGGCCTGAATTGGAGTAACTCTGTACCCCCCACTGGTATTAATCTGCACGAATTTTTAAATGCACATCCCACCACTGCTGGGGTAAACTCTATAGAAATGTTGGCAGCTATTGTGATCTGGGGTATCGAGTTAGGACTAATGCACTATGCACAGAAGGGAGGTGAGAGTCTGATGTCATCCTATATGGAACTGCTAAAGGTGCATCAGTAGTTGTGATCACGGAACTTCTTGGAGTGTGATCTGACGGCTTATGGCTAACTCTGGGTTGAACTGCAACCCTTTCGCGGAGCAACTACGCAGTAGTATCGCCCTGGAACATTATCCTCAGAAATTGGTCTCTCGCCCGGTACAATGAAACTCGGTTACACCCTAAAGAACTCAATTCTAAAATTGCCCAATTTATCATCTGGTTGTGTGAGGAAATGACAGAATCCAGTTACTCTAAATCTAATTTAAAATCTACCCAGCCTATTCCCCATAATAGTAGATTTTCCTGGCGCTCCCTGGCTTTGGGATTAAGCTGTTTGAGTGGGGTAGGATTGTTGGTAAATCGTGCGATCGCCTATGAAGAATTTTCTATCCCCTTTGATAACGAACCCCTAGAATCCTACAACACCTACACCCCTGAACCAGAACCCTATTACGCGCCGCCAGTTCAGGAATCTTATATAGCGCCAGAACCTTATTACGAACCAGAACCCTATTACGCGCCGCCAGTTCAGGAATCTTATATAGCGMCAGAACCCTATTACGAACCAGAACCCTATTACGCGCCGCCAGTTCAGGAATCTTATATAGCGCCAGAACCCTATTACGAACCAGAACCCTATTATGAGCCACCCATAGAAAGATCAGGTGGTTACATCGCCCCACCAGAACAGCCCATTTATCTGCCAGAAAAGCATCAAACAGCATCGCCACCGTCAACTCAGCATATTTCTCCCCCGTCTGCATCCACAGCCCAGGGAACACCATTTAATAACCCCGATCATAACTTTATCGACCCTACAGATTACAGTATTGGGGCTACAGGCGGTGGTTATGAAGCGCCTTCAACCGTCATCTTTTCCGAGCGCCAGACAGGTTGTGAAACAGTCGTTGGAGTCGGTCAAGCTGTTGATAGATTGTGTGTTCCGCCACCCGCACCTATTGCTGAAATTCCTAGTCAGTCTACTTATGCTACAGGATATCCCACCGGGGGACGCAAAACAGTTACTCAGCACCGTCAGCCTTCCTATTCTTATGGTCAACAAGCAACAGGAAGAACTCAGTCAGCCAACAGCAGAGGCTGGGGAACTGCAAACGTCGCCGCCAGTTATGGTGGCTCTCCAGACTATTCCTATCAAGTCCCTGTCGCCGGATTAAGTCCCGTGCAAGTGGGACCCATCAGCATGAGTGCCATGAGTAATTCAGGTATGAGTTACTATAACCGCACCATGCGACCCCCCAGAGTTCCCGGAAATTCAGATACTCACCTGCTTTTCCCCCTCAGTATTCCCGCCCCAATTACCTCATTATTTGGTTGGCGACAACACCCAATTTTGGGAACTGGCCGCTTCCATACAGGTATTGATTTCGGAGCAGATACGGGAACTCCTGTCGTGGCATCTTATTCGGGAGAAGTAACCCTGGCTGACTGGTTAGGGGGATATGGTTTAACGGTAGTTCTTAACCACCCGAAAAAATCCCAAGAAACCCTTTATGCTCACCTCTCAGAATTGTTTGTTAAACCCGGAGAATTTGTCGAACAAGGGGAGGTAATTGGACGGGTAGGAAGTACAGGAATGTCTACAGGACCTCACCTGCATTTTGAGTTACGGAAGCTGACTAATGAAGGCTGGGTAGCTCTCGATCCACAATTACAGATAGAATTTGCCCTCGCCCAACTGATCAATACTCTACGGGTGGCTGAGGTACCAGCAGAGGAGTTTATTGCTGCCCTACCTAACCAAACTAAGAACTGGGAAACTGGTTTGCCTCAACTGCCTCCCCTGCCTCCCGGTATGGATATCATTGTTCCTAATTTGGAACCACCTACCATTAACTTTGGCTTTCAAGAAAATATCGAGAAAGCACAACAATAAGCCATAAGTTTTGCGCCACAAAAAAACTGATAATAAACCCGCATTCGATAGTACGGCGGGTTTATTAATTGCTAATTCACTGGCAAAAATATCTGTCGCTCCCCTGAAGTGCAGAAGAGAAGCCAAGGAGCGATCGCCTTATCAGATATGCTATAGTTAACTCAGAACTATGGGTTCTCTATTTATATGACTATCACTAAATCCTTAACGACTCTACCGGATCATACCCAACTTCCCTGTGAAGACGGAACCTTTGTGAAAAACTTTCAAGAACACCCCCAAAGTATCCTATTAACTGATTCTATTCGTCCGGTTCTTAATCAAATACATCCAGACGGACAATATTGCATTGGTCAAGATAGTGGGATTTACTGGCGCATGACCGACCCACCCCAGAAAGGAGCGGAAGCACCGGACTGGTTTTATGTGGCGAATGTTCCTCCTACCCTCAATGGTAAGCTGCGACGGTCTTATGTGTTGTGGCAAGAATTAATCCCTCCGAAAATTATCATCGAATTTGTATCTGGGGATGGTTCAGAAGAACGAGATAAAACTGATTGGAAAGGCAAGTTTTGGATTTATGAAACGGTAATTAGAGCGCCATATTATGCTATCTATGAAGTCGAAAAATCTCAGGTAGAAGTGTATCGTTTAGAGGGTAGTTTCTATGAGTTGCTAACCCCAAATAACCGCAATCATTACCCAATTCCCGAAATGGGAGTAGAGTTAGGTATCTGGTCGGGAATATATCAGAACGTGGAATTACCTTGGTTGCGTTGGTGGGATAGTGAGGGTAATTTACTGTTATCTGGTGAGGAAAGAGCGGAACGGGAACGACAACGAGCCGATCGCCTCGCAGCTCGTTTGCAGGAATTGGGAATTGATCCTAATGAAATTATGTGAAATTATATAATTGTGGCATTAGTGCCATAGTCAAAAATCGTCTTTCCAACTATGTCCTATAGATTGTTATTTGTTTGTCTGGGAAATATTTGTCGATCGCCTTCAGCTGAGAATATTATGAATCATCTGATCGAAGAGGCTAATTTGGGCGATCGTATTGTCTGTGATTCGGCGGGGACATCGAGCTATCATATTGGTTCGGTCCCTGATTCTCGTATGACTATGGCGGCGAAAAAACGGGGCATTGTCCTCAAGGGTTCTGCTCGTCAGTTCACCGCCTCCGATTTTGAGAATTTCGATCTAATTTTGGCGATGGATCGGGACAATTATCAGCAAATTATGTATCTTGATCGAGGGAAAAAATATGGTGATAAGGTTAAGCTAATGTGCGATTTCTGTCGGCATCATAACCTCAAAGAAGTTCCCGATCCTTACTATGGCGGCCCGGAAGGTTTTAATCAGGTGATTGATTTGCTACTAGATGCCTGTGAAGGCTTACTAGAATTTGTAGTTAATCAACCATCGGTTAGTTAATTAGGTCATTTTCTAAGGCAAACCTTACCAGTTCAGCGCGGTTACTGCTGTCAGTTTTGCGGAGTAAACTGCTAACATACTTTTCGACAGTGCGAGAACTCAGATGCAGAGAATCTCCGATTTTGATATTGGATAATCCTTCTGTAAGTAAGTTCAAAACCTGTTGTTCTCGTTCGGTGAGATGAATGTTAGTGGTTGAGACACTTTGAAAATGATGGCGTTTATGACTGGGACTGGTATGGTTTGATAGGGGTTCATTAATCCGAGACCTCCATTCGGCTTCAATTAGTTGCGATCGCTCTAAAAGCGATCGAATCACCACACCTAGCTCCTCCAATTCAAAAGGCTTAGGGAGATAATTATCACATCCGAGTTGATAGCCCCGTATCCGCTCTTCCGTACTGGTATGAGCGGTTAAAAAAATCACTGGCAACAAGCGGAAAATAGGCTGGGAACGAACTCGCTTGACTAGCTCAAAACCATCCATTTCTGGCATGGCAATATCTGTTACTATCAGGTGCGGTTGATGCTTTTCTACCAATTCGAGTGCTTCCTGACCATTGGTGGCAGAAATGACCATATATCCTGACATTTCCAGATAATCGCTAATCGAAAGGCGAGTTCCCAAATCATCATCAACGACTAGAAGTGTCAAAGGCATAGGAACTGGAGATAAAAGACTAGAGATTTAGATTCTCTATGGGTTTTAGAGATAGGCTGACTCACAAAAAACACCTCACCAACTAGGAAGTTAATACCAAATGCTGTAGCTATCCTCAAATCGCCACTACTTAAATGATTATTTGGGATTGTTTATTTTAACATTATATGTAGTTGACAAGTGGATAGCTTAAGGGATAAGTATTTATCCCTGTACTGAGCAGTGGCATGGCAGGGGGCTGTATGATTAGGCATACATCTGAGTTTCCAAGGCTTTAATGGTTTGCTGACGAGTTTTCTGATATGTAAATAATTGTCTGACGTTGAATTGAGAAGATAACACTCTTTCCGGCAGCCACTCCCCCGGCTGAGTTATGGCTTGTAAGCCTTGGAGTTCTGTGATCATGTCTCTATAGGCAGGTAAGCCAGATAATTTACTAGATCGAGGGTTGGGTGTGTCTCCAAAGGAACCCACGGCTTGCCAATTTTTACCTGTGGCTGTGGTGGTGCGATCGCTATCATGGCCTATACCTAAAGCCATTTTTTCGGTAGCGGGAAGTAAGGCTACTTGGGCGATCGCTACTTGGGCGGCTGTTTCAATTAATCCTGTTATCCCCTCTAGCATTGGTCTTCCGGACAACAGACCTAAACCACCACGGGAGACACTGTTATAGGCTGACTCGGCTAGAGTTCCAGGTAAAACTTCAATGGGGGGTAAATTGACCGAGGGTTGAGGTTGTGTCTCGTTTATATAGGCTTTCGCAGTAGCGATCGCCTTCCAGGACTGTTCCCAATCCTGTGATAGTAATTCACTGTTCAACTGAAAGCTACCTTCTCGCCATAGGTAAAAAATCACCTGACACACTGAGGGAATTTCGGCTTGTGCTATCCAAGCATCAAAGCGTTTAAATTGGGGCTGATTCCGAATATTTTTCCCCTGACGAAACTTGGTAAATATAGATAAAAAATCTGGTCGTTCTTCCTGTGCAATCGTCTGGCTGGTATTAATACTATTAAAAATTATGGCATCTACAGTCATTGCCCAAGCCATCGCACTAGATCTCAGATAATATTGTTTGAGCATCTTAGGGAGGGAGGAATGTAAAATTATGGCATCCAGACGAGTGAGGCTGTCTAAATCAGTAATCATCTCCCCCGCACGCAAATATTGATAAGTGCTGCGGATAGCTCGTTGTTCTGTTAGTTCTAATTCCCCGGCATTTAAGGCTAATTCCATACATCTTTCAATAGCCATTAATCGCGAGTTATAACTGGCAATAAGATACCGTTGCATTAACTCTGAATAGGGGGAAGATATAAACAGATAATCAAGCAAATTCAGGGCTGGCGGGTCTTTGATAACCGAGCCTGATTGCAGATGATTATAGGCTTGAAAACATCTAATTTTACTGCGGTCATGAATAGGAGATTGGACAATGAGGTTATTAATTTTACGGTCAATATTATCAGATAGCTGGTTCCAGAAAGTATGCAAAATCAAAAAGGCATCCTCCCCCTGCAATCCACATCCTTTCAGACGCAGATTAGCTCCCTCTGAGCTATGGGCTGGGATTTTAACTTCATATCTTTTACCTGTTTTTACCATCACCATTTGAGTCCCCCCATTGGTAGCAATTTGAGCAGGTACAAAAATATGATAAAGCTCATCTGTACTCCAGTCATATTCGGGATTAGTGGGGATTTCGTCCTCGGCTTCTGGATAAATATTTTCCACCCATCCTTGAGCGTGTTTAACCACAGAAGCGCCGGATTTGGTGGCTTGATGCAGTGCCGCTTTCCCCACTTCGGAAGCACGATGAGTAATCGAATCCCCCACCTCAGTCGCTGTTTGTCGAGCTGTTTCTGTAGCCTGATCGCTCATGGATTTACCCCACTCTGATGCTTGTTGACTCAAATTTTTAGGCAGACCGGATACTTTCTGGTTTACCGAATCCCCAAAAGATTGATTTTGGCGATCGCCCATAGTCTACAACTCCATCAAAACTCGCATTAAACCAACAGTAGTGCCTTATCAATTTTTTCTGCTTAGAACAGAAATCTTAACAGTAGGGGAGTCGCACTTTCCAGAAGTTCCATAACCCCGCCATTACGCGCTCTCAGTTCCTGGGGATTTTGACGAAATTCGATAATTTCCATCAACTGAGCAGCAATTTCCTGCCCTTCCTGGCTCCCCAATCTATTATATAGTTCTTGAGCCTGTTTAGCATCTGACATAGCTCTATTTAAATCACCCAAATCGGCCCAAGCCATACTGCGAGCAAAATAAGCCGCCGCCAGGTTAGGATTGAGACTCAGAGCGCGGTTGTAGTGGTCTATGGCGTTTCTGTAGTTCCCTTCTAAGGCTTCTTTAACTCCCAAGCGATAGAAGTCCTCCGCATTACCAATATTAGTCGGGAGTCCCACCACTCCAATTAATTGAGCCTCAGTAATATTAGCATCAACGGCGATCGCATTAGCTAAATAAGCCCCCCGCAAATCTGACCCCGCCAGGTTCGCCCCGGTCAGGTTCGCCC